>JBGTNZ010000048.1:0-6179 GCA_041742805.1 Aestuariivirga sp. | reverse complement strand
TCAGCATGGCGTAGTGGTTGCTGATCATCATCAGCAGCACCGGCAAGGTGAGGTAGGTGTTGTGCAGCGAACGTTGCTTGCCGATGGCGCCGAGGCGGGGATCGGGCGCTTCGCCGCGCAGCATCGCCGCCGCAATCTTGCGCTGGTTTGGAATGATGACCATGAAGACGTTGGCGGCCATGATCGTGCCGATGAGGCTGCCCACATGAATGAAGGCGCCGCGGCCGGAGAACACATGGGTGAAGGCAAAAGCGGTGGCGAGGATGAGAAGCAGAACCATCCCGGCAAGAAGCGAGGCGTTGCGTCCGATGGCCGAGCGGCACAGGCGATCGTAGACGATCCAGCCTGCGATCAAGCTCACCGCGGAAATGGCGATGGCTTGCCACGGGGCCAGAGGCAGGACGTTGGTGTCGATGAGATAGGCGGATGCCTGGACGTAATACTGCACAATCAAGAGCAGGAAGCCGGTGACCCAAGCCAGATAGGCTTCCCATTTGAACCAAATCAGATCCTCCGGCAGCTTCGACGGCGCCGTCAGATACTTCCGCACATTGTAGAAACCGCCGCCGTGGACTTCCCAGGCTTCACCGGCCACGCCTTCCGGCAAGCCCTCACGCCGTTTTAGCGACAGATCCAGCGCCACGAAATAAAACGAAGTGCCGATCCACGCGATGCCCGCGATCAAATGGCCCCAGCGCAGCGCAAGGTTCAGCCAATCGGCGATGAAGGAGTCCATATCAGCTCTGTTCTTTCTCTCCATCACCGGCCTTGAGCCGGTGATCCAGACTGGATGGCCGGGTCAAGCCCGGCCATGGAGAGAATTTAGAAATCGTGGACCAGAGGGAGTTTCGGCATCCTTTCCGATACCCGACACCCGACCACTGATACCTGTTTTACTGCGGCAGCTTATCGTCGATGCCCTTGACGTACCAGTTCATGCCGAGGATGTCGCCATCGGACAGCGCCTTGCCGGCTTCGCCGACGGTGGTTCCATCCTGCTTGGTGATCACTCCGCTGAAGGGGTGAAACTCCTTCGATTTGATCTTGGCGCTGGTTTCTTCCGCCATGGCCTTTACATCGTCCGGCATGTTGGTGAACGGGGAGAGCAGGACCATTCCCATATCCATGCCGCCCCAGGTGTCATCGGATTTCCAGGTGCCGTCGAGCACCTTTTTGACGCGGTCGATGTAATAGGCGTTCCAGTCGTCCGTGTTGGAAGTGAGTTGGGCCTTAGGGGCGAACTTGATCATGTCGGAGGATTGGCCGAAGCCAAGCTTGCCCTGTTCCTCGGCGATTTGGAGCGGCGCGGTCGAATCCGTGTGCTGGACCATGATGTCGGCGCCCTGGCCCAACAGCACCTTGGCGGCATCGGCTTCCTTGCCGGGATCATACCAGGAGTTCACCCAGACGATCTTCACCTTGAAGTCCGGATTGACTGACTGCGCTCCGAGCATGAAGGCGTTGATGCCTGAGACCACTTCCGGGATGGGGAAGGAGACGATGTAACCGGCGACACCGGTTTTCGACATTTTGGCGGCAATCTGTCCCATCACATATCGGCCCTCATAGAAGCGGGCGTTGTAGATCGCCACATTGTCCGCTTTCTTGAAGCCCGTGGCGTGCTCAAACTTTACATCGGGATATTTGGCCGCGACCTTGATGGTCGGATCCATGAACCCGAAGGAGGTGGTGAAGACAATGGCGCAGCCATCGCGCGCCAAACGCTCGATGGCGCGTTCGGCATCGGGGCCTTCGACGACGTTCTCAAGGAACACAGTCTCGACCTTGTCGCTCAGTTCCTTCTCCACGGCCTTGCGGCCCTGGTCATGCTGGTAGGTGTAACCAAAGTCCCCCACGGGACCCACATAGACCCAGCACGCCTTGATCTTTTCCGCTGCACTGGCGGCACTGGCCGTGATGCCAAGCGCCACTATCGCTGCAAACGCCAACCACTTCTTCATCTGTAGCTCCTCTTCAATTGACTGTTCTCATTACCGGTCCGGCACGAAGGGCTGACCGAGGCAGGTAGGTGTGTTGGCGCGCATGAGAGCCCGGTTTCCCGATATCACGACCAATGCAATAATGGTCACGATGTAGGGCAGCGAGGACAGGAGCTGCGGCGGAATGCCGATGCCCTGCCCTTGCAATGAAAATCCCAGGATCATCACGGTTCCAAACAGATAGGCGCCGATGGCCACCCGCCAGGGCAGCCACGAGGCGAAGACCACGAGCGCCAGAGCAATCCAGCCGCGCCCGGCCGTCATATTTTCAATCCATTGCGGCGTATAGGCAAGCGAAAGATAGCCACCCGCCAAACCGGCGCAGGCGCCGCCGAACAGCACGCAGCCGTAGCGCACCGGGATCACGCCATAACCTAAGGCATGGGCTGATTGATGACTGTCGCCCACGGCGCGGATGACGAGGCCGAGCTTGGTGCGGAACAGCACTAAGGCAACCACCGCCGTGATCGCCAGCGAGGCATAGACCAGAACATCCTGGCCGAAGAGGATTGGCCCAAGAAAAGGAATTCCGCTGAGCTCCGGGATTTCCAACCGCGCCAATTTCAGGCCGGGCTGGCCCACAAAGGACTCGCCGATCAATCCCGCGATGCCGAGGCCTAGCAACGTGAGCGCCAGGCCGGTCGCCACCTGGTTTGCAACCAGGGTGAGTGTGAGGAATCCGAACAACAGCGCGAGGATCATGCCCGCGCCGATAGCGGCGAGAATGCCCATCAAGGGTGAGCCCGTGGTAAGGGCCGCGCCGAAACCGCAGACGGCGCCTACCGCCATCATGCCTTCAACGCCGAGATTGAGCACGCCCGAGCGTTCGACAACCAGTTCGCCGGTGGCGGCCAGCAGCAGCGGCGTCGAGGCCGTGATGATGGTGAGGACGATGGACAGTAGTTCGTTCATGCGGGCCTCATGGCAGGGCTTCCGCTCTTCAGAAATTTGACGCGGTAGAGGATCAGCGTGTCGCAGGCGAGAATGTAGAACAGCAGGATGCCCTGGAATACCTTGGCGATCTTGTCGGAGATGCCCAAGGCCACCTGGGCCGCCTCGCCGCCGAGATAGCTGATGGCAAGCGCCAATGCGGCCACCAGCGCGCCAATTGGGTTGAGGCGGCCGAGAAAAGCCACGATGATTGCCGTGAAGCCATAGCCCGGCGAAATCGAAGGCTGCAACTGACCCACCGTGCTCATCACTTCGCAAATGCCGGCAAGGCCAGCGAGGCCACCGGCGAGGAGAAAGCAGAACCACACGGTGCGCGGCCGGGAGAAACCGGAGAAGCGGCCCGCCCTCGGGGAGTTTCCCATGACCCTGATCTCGAAGCCCTTGAGGGTACGGGCCATGAGAAACGCCAGGGCCAGGGCGGCGGCCAGCGCCAGGATCGCACCGAGGTTGATGTACAGCGGGCCCAGGCTGAACTGCGGCAGCAATTGCCAGCCGCTGAAGCTCACGGTCTTGGGGAAGTTATAACCTTGGGGGTCGCGCCAAGGTCCGCGCACCAGCCAATCGAGAATCAGCTGCGCCACATAGACCAGCATAAGGCTGGTCAGGATTTCATTGGCGCTGAACCGGTTCTTGAGAACCGCCGGGATCGAGGCCCAGGCCATGCCGCCGAGCACGCCAAGGCTAAGCATGAGAACCAGCGCCAGCGGCGATTGCCATTGCGGAAAGAACACCGGAATTGAGCCGCCCAGAATTGCGCCCGCGGTCAGCTGTCCCTCCGCGCCGATGTTCCAGACATTGGCACGGAACGAGACTGCAAGCCCCGCGCCGATGAGCGCCAGCGGCGTTGCCTTGACGATCAATTGCTCGATGGACCAGGTGCTGGTCAGGGGTTCGATGAAATAGATGTAGAGCGCGCGGAGCGGATTGAGCCCGAGCAGGGCGAAGACGATGGCGCCGGTCAACAGAGTGAGCCCCACGGCGATCAACGGCGAATAGATCGTCATGCGCCGCGAGCGCTCGGCGCGCTTTTCAAGCAGAAGCCGCATGGCGGGCCTCCTCGACTTCGTGGGCGCCGGCCATGAGCAGGCCGATCTGTTGCAGGCTAATTTCGCCCGCGAGATATGTCTGCGACAGCTGGCCCCGAGAAATGACCGCGATGCGCGTGGCGATCTCGAAAATCTCATCGAGGTCCTGGCTGATCGCCAGTACCGCCGTGCCTTGGCGCGCCAGATCGATGATGGCTTGACGAATGGTGGCGGAAGCGCCGGCATCGACGCCCCAGGTGGGCTGGTTGATCACCAGAATGCCGGGAGTTCGATCGAGCTCGCGGCCCACCACGAATTTTTGCAAGTTTCCCCCAGACAAGGAACGCGCCTCGGGATCGGACTTGCCCTTGCGCACATCGTATGACGCGGTGACGCGCTCGCTGACACCGGTTGCGCCGTTCTTCTGCAACAGGCCCGATTTGACCAGCGATGGGTCCGAGGAATGGCGGGTCAGCACGATGTTTTCGGAGAGCTTGAAGGCTGGGACGGCTCCATGGCCCAGGCGCTCTTCGGGCACGAACGCCGCTCCCAGGTTACGCCGTTCATTGACGCCGCTCAGGCCGCAGGGCTCGCCGTCGAAGCAAATCATGTCATCGCGCGCCAGAAGCCGCTCTCCCGAGATTGCATCGAAGAGTTCCGACTGCCCGTTGCCCGCGACACCGGCGATGGCGATGACTTCACCCGCCTTCACGTCAAGCGAGATGTTACGAAGCTCCACCACGAAGGGACCATCGGCGGGAAGGTTCAGATTGTTCAAGCGCAGGCGCACCGTTCCCGCCCTCTGCTTGCGGGGGCTGCTGCCCACAACATGGATGTCGCCGCCCACCATGAGCTTGGCCAAGCTTGCCGCGGTTTCCTTGGCGGGATCAACGTGGGCCACGACCTTGCCATGGCGCAGGATGGTGGCGGCGTGGCACAGGCGCTTCGCCTCCTCCAGGCGGTGACTGATATAGAGAATGGCGCAGCCTTCCTTGGCGAGGCGCGTGAGCACGACGAAAAGCTGATCGGCCTCCTGGGGCGTCAACACCGCGGTGGGTTCATCCATGATGAGCAGGCGAGGCTCCTGCAGAAGACAGCGCACGATCTCGATCCGCTGGCGCTCGCCCACCGACAAATCCGCGACGATGGCGCGGGGTTGGAGCGGCAGGCCATATTCCTTGGACACGCGCGTTATTTTTTCCGAAAGCCTCGGCAGATTGAATCTGCCGGGCATGGCAAGCGCTATGTTCTCGGCCACGGTCAAGGCCTCGAACAGGGAGAAATGCTGGAACACCATGCCGATGCCGAGCTTGCGGGCGGCTGCCGGATTGGCGATTGAAACTGTGTTGCCCTTCCAGCGGAATTCACCGGAATTGGGCTGAAGCGCGCCGTAGATCAATTTGACCAGAGTCGATTTGCCGGCGCCATTCTCGCCGAGAAGGGCGTGGATCTCGCCGGGCTTGATCCGGAACGTAATATCGTCATTGGCGGCCAGCTTGCCGAAAATCTTCACCATGTGAAGCGCTTCGAGCAGATAATCCCGCTTGGCCTTCACCATTTTCCCCCCGCCTGACGGGCGCCATGGTGCGGCTTAATTTCAGCCGTGGCAAGACGAAGAGCTTCACCGAGCATGATAATTTGAGCTGCGGTGGCGGCGGCGATGGCGGCGGGCTCCTTGGAGCGGATGCCGGGAACCCCAATGGGGCAGATGAGACTGCCCACGCGTTCGGCAGGGACCCCGGCCGCGCGCAGACGTTTCCCGAAACGGGCACGTTTGGTGGTGCTGCCGATGAGGCCCACATGGGCTATTGCCGGATTGCGGAGCGCCGCATCGGTGATGGCGAGGTCGAGCGCGTGGCTGTGGCTCATGATGAAAACGAGACTACCTTCCGGGTTTTCGGCGAGTTCGGCGCTGGCGGCGAGCGTCACATTCTGCGGCACCGCGCGGGGAAAGGCATCGGGGCGGGAATCGATCCAGATAACGTCAAAGGGCAGTGGCGCCAGCGCCAGCACCAGGGCTCGCCCCACATGGCCCGCACCAAACAGATAACCGCGGCGGCGCTCTTCGCCGAATGATTCGATGAAACTCCCCCTTCCCCCCTCGCGGGGGAAGGTGGCTCGCGCCTCTTGGCGCGAGTCGGATGAGGGGGCTGTCTCCGCCTGATGATCGGCCAGAGGATCACGCTGAAGCAGCCCCCTCATC
>JBGTNZ010000047.1:0-4578 GCA_041742805.1 Aestuariivirga sp. | reverse complement strand
CGGCTCCCGTATGCGGCAGCGCCGGAGACATCTCCGCAATGCAGAAAACAAGCCCCAGATACATAATTGCGATGATGATGCCGGCCACCATGAGGCCGCCCCAGCCGCCCGTGGCGAAGCCGAAGTTCCAGCCGGAGAAGTGGCCGGAGATCACCGCGCCCACGCCCAACGCCCACAACGACCAGATGCCCGCGTAGCGCTGCAGGCCGCGTTTCTCGAAATAATGGCTGTCAGCTTTCTTGTAGCTGACGCTGCCGGTTTCTTGTGCCATTGCTTTCCCTCCTTGCGGGGCGTCACACCTTTGGCGTGACGCCGCCCCGCCGCGGGAAGGGGATTCCCGCGGCTATGCTCATTCCTTGAAGTTGCGCAAGTTGCCCCCGCGCCGGTTTTCCCCTGAGTCGCCAGTGTGGTCTTGCGCTGCAAGAAGGTCAACCTCACTGGTGGAAAACGCGCCTGCACGGCCCTGTCCTCTACAGGTTCGAATGAGCTACCCTCAAGCGATGTGGCCCGTTAAGCTGCCGGTCCATGATGCGCCGACACTACAATTTGCCATCGCTCAGTGCCCTTGCCTCGTTTGAAGCGGCGGCGCGGCATCTGAGCCTCACGCGCGCGGCGGCGGAACTTAACGTGACGCCGGGAGCGGTATCGAAACAGGTGAAAACGCTCGAATTGGAAATCGGGCGGGCTTTGTTCATCCGCCTGCACCGGGCCCTGCAACTGACTCCAGCGGGGGAAACCGTCTATCGCACCTTGCGCGAAACCTTCGAGCGCATCGCTGCAAGCCTGCAATCGGTGCGGAGCGACAACGCCATCCGCACGGTGTCCATCGGCACCACCGCGGCCTTCGCCCAATTATGGCTGATGCCGCGGCTTGGCGCCTTCTGGAATGCCCACCAGGATATCGTGATCGACCACATGATCTCCGACCGGCTGCAGGATTTGCAGCGGCCGGATGTGGATTTGCGCATCCGCTACGGCGACGGCAAGTGGCCCGGTGAGGAGGCCTCGAAGCTCTTTGACGACACCATCGTCGCAGTGGCCAGCCCCGCGTTTGTGGCGCGCCATCAAATTGGCTCGGTGAAGGACATCATCGGCCTTCCGCTGCTGTCGGTCGAAGGGGTCGACTGGACATGGACCACCTGGGCGGATTTCCTGCGCGAGCTCGGCATTGCCCGCAAGAAGCTGAATGTGCGCCGCTTCAACAGCTATGTGATTGCGCTCCAGGCGGCGCAGGATGGGCAGGGCGTGGCGCTCGGCTGGCTCAGCCTGGTGAAACCGCTGATCGCCAAGCGCAGCCTGAGACAGGTGACGCGGGCGCACATCGTGGCTCCAAGCTCATTCTATGTGACCTGGAGTTCGGAGAGAGAGCCTACGCCGGAGGCGGCTGCCTTGCGCCATTGGCTGCTGACCTGCGCCGCTTGAGTTCATCTCAACCGAAACAGGCGACTTGTTCCGGTTGAACCTGCGAACGGGCCGGTGCTTTATGGACTGCAAAGGGCTTCAGGCATGGTCGACACAGTGGAACTTGCAAAACCGATCCAGTCCACGGGCCGCAAGGGCGGCGGACGGGAGGGACGCCGGGCGCTTAGGTCAGCGCCCGTTGCTTCGTTCCCAACACTGATCCGCAATATCCCCGTCTATCAGATGGTGCCGGACGAGGCGGTGGAACTGATCCACGAAGAGTCGCTCAAAATCCTCGAAGAGGTGGGCTGCGAGTTTCGCGATGACGAAGCACCGCGCATGTGGCAGGCGGCGGGTGCGGATGTGGACGGCACGCGGGTGCGGATCAACCGGGCGTTGCTCATGTCGCTTGTCTCGCAGGTTCCAGCCGAGTTCACGCTCAACGCCCGCAACCCGGAGCGCACCGTCAAGGTGGGCGGCAAGAACACGGTATTCGTGCCCATGTACGGCGCACCCTTTGTGCGCGATCTCGACAACAAGCGGCGCTACGGCTCGCTTGAGGACCTGAATAATTTTCATAAGCTCGCGTACATGTCGCCGGCGCTGCATTCATCCAGCTCGATCGTCTGCGAGCCCATGGAGGTGCCGGTGCCGAAGCGGCATCTGCATATCATTCATTCAGCGCTCAAATATTCCGACAAGCCGTTCATGGGCATCGTCACCTCGAAGCAGCGCGCCGAGGACGTGATGAAGATGGCAGGCATCACGTTTGGCGAGGATTTTGTGAAGGACAACCCTGTCCTCGTTGCCGTGACCAATTGCAATTCACCTCTGGTGTGGGATGCGACTATGCTGGATGCGATGAAAGTCTATGCCCGGCACAACCAGCCGCTGATCCTGGCGCCTTTCGCACTGTGCGGTGCATCGACTTCTGCATCCGCTGTCGGCGCGGTCGCGCAGGTCAACGCCGAGGCGCTGGCCGGGGTGGCTTTCACCCAATTGGTGCGGCCCGGCTCTCCGCAACTCTACGGGCAGTTCATGCTGACCATCGACATGCGAACCGGTGCTCCCATGGGCGGCACACCCGAGGCGGCCCAGATGATGTATCTGATGGGCGCGCTGGCGCGGAAATATAAATTGCCGTGGCGCACCTCGGGCTTCCATGTGGGCTCGAAACTCAATGACGCCCAGGCCGGCTATGAATCCAACATGCTGATGCATGCGGCCATTCTCTCCGGCGCAAATTATATCTGGCATGTGGCGGGGTGGCTCGAGGCGGGCCTGTGTTGCGGCTATTCCAAATTCGCGACCGACGCCGAACAGCTCATCGGCTGGTACAAATATGCAGGCGGGCTTTCATTCGACGATTTCAAGGACGCCATGGCGGCGGTGCGCGAAGTTGGGCCCGCCGGACATTTCCTTGGCACCAGCCACACGCTCGAGCATTTCGAAAGCGCCTTCTTCATGCCCTCGATCATGGATTTCAACGGCTTCGAGCAATGGTCGGCGGAAGGCGCCAAGGACCACGACGAGCGCGGCCGCGACAAGGCCCGCGCCATGCTCGCCGCCTATGAGGAGCCGAAACTCGATGAAGGCGTGGCCGAGGGCTTACGCGATTTCATCGCGAGGCGGGAAAAGGAACTTCCGGATAATGTGAGCTGAGGTTCCCAGAACTTGTCCCGTACTGGCAGGACCTCTACCCGCAGCTTCTCTGATGACATAAGTGGAGCCACTCCCACTCCTGTCATCGCCGGATTTATTCCGGCGACCCATGGTTCAATAGTGGCACTATTTGAGCATGGGAAAATCGGTAGCCGGAGCAATGGCATCTAAGAATTTGAAGCGTCTTCCTGTTAGCCTTCAATTCGAATAATTGGCCCCAATTGTTGATCGAGGTCTTTCAAAGCGTTGTGCATCAAATTGTGAAGCTCGTCCTCATTATTGTATCTGCCATATATTTTTTTCTTTGCGTCTTTCAAAAGGGCAGCATCTTCAGCATCCAAACCATGTGGTCCCGTATCGACGTAAGACATTGCAGTTTCCAGTGCGACAAAGAAATCCTTGCGCGCCTCGAGGAGTTTATCAACAGCAGTATCAACGTCGTTGTTTTGCAAAACTGCCCTGGCCCTGACTTGCGCGTGTCTCAAATTCTCAAAAATTGATCCTCGTTCATTCAAACGATTGGATTTCTGTATGAACACATAGCCCTTGTTGTTCAATTCTTCCTTTGGAATGGAGGACAAAGGCGATCTAACACTATCCATCACGTCAACTGCACTACACGCTGCGGCAAGTAAGCCCTCAGCACTCTCAGCACGTCGCCGATGGCGGGCTTCCTCTTTCCAAATTCCAATTTGCTTGTACGCTAACAAAAGTCCAACCATGACCAAAACTGTCGAAACTACAGACGATCCAGCAGATATCCAGTCAGTTATGGTGCTGCTCATGCTGCATCAGCGGGATGCACCCGCTTCTTGATCTCAGCACCCCGTTCGCGCTCCGTCATGCTGATGTCGTACTGGCTTTGCAGGGCGAGCCAGAATTGGGCGCTGTTGCCGAAATAGCGGGCAAGGCGAAGGGCGGTGTCCGCAGTGATCGACCTGCGGCCGGTTAGAATGTCGGTAACGCGCCCGGACGGCACGCCGAGATCAAGCGCAAGACGGCTGCCGCTGAGATTCCGCGCTATCATTTCGCGGCGGAGCAAACGGCCGGGGTGAATTGCGGTTGTCATGGGAATGCCCATGTCATTTCGTGGTTGTGTGCAGTAGGGATTTTACGGCAACGAAAACTTCCCCGCCATCCAATTGGCGCTTCTCAAGCCGAACCAGGGAACCGGGGACGAACTCCCATTTCTCGTCCTCAGAGTTATAGTTTGATGTCGGCATCACCCTGAATAAACCGGGGCCGAGCGGCTTTGCTTCCGTCGGACGGTAAACCTCCGTTCCTTCGTCCAGCAGGCGAATGTAAATTTCGGTCATAGCGTTCAAACTAAAATCTCGTGTTCCGCTTTCGTCAAGCGAACATTCGCTCCTGCCATATTTTTGCCTATATCTAGGAATATAACCGCATTAGGTTGTTCCACAGGAGGGGGCGATGTCGACAGCGTCTCGAAATTGCGGAACACCAAGCGGCGCCTGCGCCAGATGGGAAAACGCACCATCCGGCCCGGGAGCTTCC
>JBGTNZ010000046.1:0-2501 GCA_041742805.1 Aestuariivirga sp. | reverse complement strand
CCCTTGGCCCGCAGCTTGTCCAATCCGTCGCGAATGATGGGCGTCGCAAATTCGAGATAACCGAATTCGACAGGATACTCGGTCAGGCGCTTTTCGAGGTGCTTGGCCAGCACCGCGAATTCCTTGACGGCGTCCTCGTCGCGGCTGCCGTGGCCGCATAACATCACGCCGAGTTTGTCCGTCATCGGTATCTGCCTTCCCAAAGGCAGCATTGCCGGACAATCCGGCTCGGAAGGCAGCTCCGGCATTGGCCCCGTTGGGGTCGGCCGCACCGGAATCGCTCTCAGTCCCTCGATGGGAACGCTGCGAAGGCAATTCATAGGGCCGCCGCGCCGTCACGACAAGCATGGAAACGGCGGGTCAACATGCTCGCGCGGCATTTCCCGGCGCTCCGGCTTGTGCTTAATGGAGCTATGGAAACAGTAAAATTCACCCAGATGAAAGATGGCGACCGCGAGGACTATGCCTTCCTCAGCGCTCATGAGTCAGAGTTCGCGGCAGGCACCGCGGATCGGCTGCTGAAGGCCATGGTCGAGCTCGACAAATCGCTTTCGGGCTACAAGATCACGCGGCTTGGCCACTCGCTGCAGGCGGCCACGCGGGCGTGGAATGGCGGGGCTGATATCGACTGGGTGGTCTCGGCGCTGCTGCATGATATCGGCGACATCTATGCCCCCTATAATCACGATGAGTATGCGGCGGCCATCATCCGCCCCTTCGTCCGCGAACAATGCGCTTGGGTGGTGCAAACCCATGGCGATTTCCAGTTGAAGTATTATGGCCAGCATGTCGGCGCCAATCCCAACAAGCGCGATGCGTTCCGCGAGCATCCGTATTTCGACGATTGTGCTGAGTTCTGCGAGAAGTGGGATCAGAACAGCTTCGATCCCGGTTATGAAACGAAGCCGCTGGAGTTTTTCGCGCCCATGGTGCGCGCAGGTTTCGCCCGCAAGGCGTATGATCCCGCCATTATCAACAAAGGCGCGAGGATGAAGCTTCGCGATGATGAGGCCGCCACAAGGCGGATTGACAGCTAGCGCCCGAATGTCCTTCTGCTGTTCTATTTTGTCGTCGCCGGATTTATTCCGGCGACCCATTTCACCGCTTCTGGGGTAAATAACGCGGATTTTTGAGATGGGTCCCCGGGACAAGCCCGGGGATGACAGCCAGAGAATGCAATTGATTGCGTTCTGCCCTAGCGGGCTGCAGTGGCCAACCTCACGGCGGCATACCCAAGCAGTGTGCCGGCGATTGCCTCCAGCCAGCGGCGGCGGAGATCGGAAAAGGAACCGGCGCGCGCGGTTTGTGCGGCGAGGAAAATGACCAACGTGTATCCCAAGCCGCAGAGGGCGATGAACAGGGTCGACAGCATGGCCGCTTGCAACGGGATATTGGACTGCGGATCCATGAACGGCGGCAGGATCGCGAAGAACACCAGCAATCCCTTGGGGTTTAGAAAGGCGGTGAAGAAACCCTGGGCGAGCAAGTTTGATCCGGCGATATTTTGCTTGGCTTCCGCTCGGCTTTGGGTAGCGGAATAGAGCATCCGGACGGCCAGCCAGGCAAGATAGGCAACACCCGCCCAGCGCATGAGTTCAAAGAGCCAAGGCGTTGCGGCGACAACGGCGGTAACGCCAAGCGTCGCCAACACGCCGTGGGCGACATAGCCCAGAAGGATGCCGGCGTTGGAGCGCAATGCGGCTGCCTTGCCACGGGAAAGCGCTTGAGCAACCACCAGCAGGATATCGGGCCCGGGCGTGAACACGAGCGGCACGATCGTCAAGGCGAACAGTAAAAGCGTTTCAATGGCCATCAGAACTCGATCCCCGCTTGAGCCTTAACCCCGGAACGGAAGGGGTGTTTCACCAGTTCCATCTCGGTGACGAGATCGGCCAGCTCGATCAGTTCTTCCTTGGCATTGCGGCCGGTGACGATCACGTGTTTGTCTTTGGGCTTGTTCTTCAAAACTTCGAGCACCTCGTCGAGCGGGAGATAATCGTAGCGCAGCACGATGTTGAGCTCATCGAGCATTACCAGCTTGTATTCCGGGTCGGCGATCAGCTTCTTGGCCTCCTCCCAGCCGGCGCGGGCGTGAGCGACATCGCGCTCGCGGTCCTGCGTCTCCCACGTGAAGCCTTCGCCCATGGCCTTGATCGTCACGAGATCGGGAAATTTCTCAAGTATGGTTCGCTCGCCCGTGCCCCAGGCGCCTTTGACGAACTGGATGACACCCGCCTTCATGCCATGGCCGATGGCGCGGAACACCATGCCGAAAGCCGCCGTCGATTTTCCTTTGCCCTTGCCGGTGTGGACGATGAGCAGGCCCCTCTCGATCGTCTTGTTCGCCATGATCTTATCGCGGGCGGCTTTCTTCTTCGCCATCTTCTCGTGATGGCGGGCGTTGTCATGGCCCTGATCGGTCATTGCGATAGCTCCTTCAGGAGATCATAGGCCGAATTGAGCCGCGGCGTCCAAAGCCCTCGCGTTGCCGCCTCTTCGAA
>JBGTNZ010000045.1:0-9434 GCA_041742805.1 Aestuariivirga sp. | reverse complement strand
GCCGGAAAGATAGTGTGGCTCCGGGTGAATTCTCTGCCGGCAGATTTCCTTCAGATCTTCAGCACCCCGCAGCATGCAGGGCGTGGTGCCGCACACCTGGATATGCGCCTTCCTGCCAACGGGTGAAAGCTGGAACATCGTATAGAAGGTGGCGACTTCGAGAACGCGGATGTAAGCCATGTCCAAAAGCTTCGCCACGGCCTCGATGGCCGGCCGTGTCACCCATCCGCCATTCTGCTCCTGGGCGCGCCAGAGCAGCGGAATGACGCCCGAGGCTTGCTTGCCAGCAGGAAAATTTCCGGTGATCTTCCGCGCCCAGGCAAGATTCTCCGCGCTAAAAGCAAAGCTCGCGGGTTGAACCGGGTCAAGGCGGCGGAGGGTCACCGGTCCACCTCGCCGAATACGATATCGAGCGAGCCGAGGACTGCGGAGACATCGGCCAGCATGTGGCCGCGGCACATGAAATCCATGGCCTGTAAATGGGCAAAGCCCGGCGCCCTGATCTTGCAGCGGTAGGGCTTGTTGGTGCCGTCGCTCACCAGATAGACCCCGAACTCGCCCTTGGGCGCTTCGACGGCGGCATAGACCTCGCCCGCCGGCACCTTGTAGCCTTCGGTGTAGAGTTTGAAATGATGGATGAGCGCTTCCATGGAGCGCTTCATCTCCGGGCGGCTCGGCGGCACGACCTTGCCGTCCTTCGATGAAATTGGCCCTTGCCCGTCAGCGCCCGACAGCTTCTCGATGCACTGCTTCATGATCTTCACCGACTCGCGAATTTCCTGAACGCGTATCAGATAGCGGTCGTAGTTGTCGCCGTTCTTGCCGATGGGAATATCGAAATCCATCTCCGAATAGCATTCATAGGGCTGGGCCTTGCGCAGGTCCCAGGCAGCACCTGATCCCCGCACCATGACGCCGGAGAACCCCCACTGAAAACATTGCTCGAGCGTCACCACGCCGATATCGACGTTGCGCTGCTTGAAGATGCGGTTTTCCGTGAGCAGGCCCTCAATGTCGTCGAGAACCTTGGGGTGCATGTCGCAGAAATGGCCGATATCGTCGATCAGCTTTTGCGGGAGATCCTGATGCACGCCGCCGGGCCGGAAATAGGCCGCATGCATGCGCGAGCCCGAGGCCCGCTCATAGAACACCATGAGCTTTTCGCGCTCCTCGAAGCCCCACAGCGGCGGGGTGAGCGCGCCCACGTCCATGGCCTGCGTCGTGACGTTGAGAAGATGCGACAGCAGCCGCCCAATCTCCGAATACAGCACACGGATCAATTGCCCGCGCCTCGGCACTTCCATGCCAAGCAGCTTTTCCACCGCCAGCGCAAAGGCATGCTCCTGATTCATCGGCGCCACATAGTCGAGGCGGTCGAAGTACGGTATGGCTTGAAGATAGGTCTTATACTCGATCAGCTTCTCAGTGCCGCGATGCAACAGCCCGATATGGGGATCGACGCGGGTGACGATCTCACCATCGAGCTCCAGCACGAGCCGCAAAACCCCGTGCGCGGCTGGATGCTGCGGCCCAAAGTTGATGCTGAAGTTGCGGGTGGTCGAGGCTTCGGTCACTGCTTTGCCTTCTCATCACCCGGCAATATGTAGTCGGTCCCTTCCCAGGGACTGAGGTATTCGAAGCGCCGGAATTCCTGAACCAGCTTTACCGGCTCATACACCACGCGTTTGACCTGATCGTCGTAGCGCACTTCGACGTGGCCCGTCAGCGGAAAGTCCTTGCGCAGAGGATGCCCGGAGAAGCCATAGTCGGTGAGGATGCGGCGAAGGTCCGGGTGGTCCGCAAAGAGCACGCCATAGAGATCAAAGGTTTCCCGCTCGAACCAGTTGGCGGCGGGAAACACCGGTATAGCGCTCGGGACCTGGGTTTCCTCATCGGCTTGCACCTTCACGCGAATGCGCTGGTTCTTGTAGGGCGCCAGGAGATGATAGACGACATCGAAGCGCTTCTCGCGCTCGGGATAATCAGCGCCGCAGATGTCGATGAAACAGACAAAGCCGCATTCCTCATCGTCGCGCAAGAACGTCAGCACGCGAACAATATCGGCGGCGTTCGCATCCAACGTCAATTCGCCAAACTCGATCTTGTGGCCCATGATCGCACCGCCTAGCTTGGCCGCGATATATGCACCCAATTCCTGCAAGTTCTCGGCCATGTTCACCGCTCGATCGTGCCGGTGCGGCGGATTTTCTTCTGCAATTGCAGAATGCCATAGACCAGAGCTTCGGCCGTGGGCGGGCAGCCGGGCACATAGATGTCAACGGGAACGATGCGGTCGCAGCCGCGCACCACGGAATAGGAATAGTGATAATAGCCGCCGCCATTGGCGCAAGAGCCCATGGAAATGACATAGCGGGGCTCAGGCATCTGGTCGTAAACCTTGCGGAGTGCCGGGGCCATCTTGTTGGTGAGCGTGCCCGCCACGATCATCACGTCGGACTGGCGGGGCGAGGCTCGCGGCGCAAAGCCGAAGCGCTCGAGATCATAGCGCGGCATCGAAGCCTGCATCATCTCGACGGCGCAGCAGGCAAGGCCGAAGGTCATCCACATGAGCGAGCCCGTGCGGGCCCAGTTGATGAGATCGTCGGAGGCGGTGACGAGGAAGCCCTTGTCGGCAAGCTCAGCGCTGATGCCGGTGAAATATTCGCGCTGCTCAGGAGTGGCGGGCTCGATCAATCCCATTCGAGCGCTCCTTTCCGCCACTCATATATGAAGCCCACGGTAAGAACGCCAAGGAACGCCATCATCGACCAAAAGCCCGCGACCCCCACCTCCTTGAGCGAGACAGCCCAAGGAAACAAGAAGGCCACTTCCAGATCGAAGATAATGAAGAGGATCGACACGAGGTAGAACCGCACGTCGAATTTCATGCGGGCGTCATCAAAGGCGTCAAAGCCACACTCATAGGCCGAGAGCTTCTCGGGATCAGGATTGCGGATGGCAATGAGGATCGGCGCCACCATCAACGCGAGGCTGATTCCTGCGGCCACAGCCATGAAAATAACCACCGGAAGATAGGCTTCGAGAAGGTTTGCCATGGTGTCCGCTTCAGGCAGAATGTGAGGGCTTGGTAGCGCACCCACCCCTGCTCCGCAAGCATTTCAGCCTTGCTTAGGAGGGCCTGAATGGCGCGAGTGACGGGGCTCGAACCCGCGACCTTCGGCGTGACAGGCCGACGCTCTAACCAACTGAGCTACACCCGCAATTCAGCGAGGGCCCGCGTGATAGGGGAGGCCCCCTACCCTGTCAAGCCGGGATCGCCACGGCGGCATCGTGGTGTGGAGACAGCCGCGAGATTTCGCGGGCAATTTCGGAGACCGACTGCCGCCGCCGATAGGCAGCGGGCGTCTCGCCCACCATGCGCTTGAACAGCCGCCGGAATGAAACCGCGTCATCATACCCAACCTGGGAGGCGACCTGTTCAACCGTGCGGCCTTCCGTTTCGAGAAGCTGCTTGGCCTCCTCGATCCGAACGCGCTGCACATAGTCAAGGGGCGCATGTCCCGTTGCGGTTTGGAAGCGGCGGCCGAACGTGCGGCGCGACAGTCCGCTCCGGCGGATCATTTCGGCCACCGGGTCGGCATCCCGGTAGTGATCGGCGAGCCATTCCTGGCACGTGTGGATCACCCCGTCCGTGGTCTGCGGCCGCGTTGTCAGGCGCGAATAGGGGGTCTGGCCCTGATGATGCCAGTCGAACATCTGTATCTTGGCAAGGCGCATGGCATCTTCGGAATTGGCGAAGCGGCCCACGAGATAAAGAACCATATCCATCCACGATGCAGCACCGCCGCAGGTGACGATGCTGCCGTCATCGGCGGCGGCCACAAGAATCCGGTCAACGTGGACACGGATCAAGGGGTACTCAGCTTTCATCTGCGAGGCCAAGGCCCAATGGGTGGTGGCGTCGCGATTATCCAGCAGGCCTGCTTCGGCCAGGAGAAAGGAGCCCGTGCAAGTCGAGAAAACCTGTGAGCCTGTTATATGCGCTTTCCGGACCCAGTCGATCAACGCGCGATTGCGGTTACCGAAGTCCCTGCCTGAAGCGATGAAGAGCGTGGGCACCACCACAATGTATGCGGCCGGGCCATCCTCCAGCGAGCGATGGGGAACAATGCTCATTCCAGTGCTGGTCCTCACGGGGTTGTGCGTCACGCCCACAAGTTCGGGGAGAAAGCGGCGATGCTCCGGTTCGCCCATGATGCGGTTCCACAAGACGCCCGCCGCCCAGAATGCATCGTAAAGGCCGGCTACGACAGAAGGCTCCGCCTCGGGCGGAACGACAATCGATACTTTGATCGGGCTTGCCGCCATGACTTACTCCCGCAGGCAATTTGCCACCAAAATAGCAGATTTGCCATGGCCGATTGGGGATGTGTGGCCGGTTTGCCCCCAAAAGAGGTCCACAGAGCCCTCAAGAGAAAAGGTTTCCTGCAATACTTGGCTACGGTCCCGGTCAGGACTGATTGCAATTTAAATCAGGAGAATGTCATGCGCCGTTATGTCATCGAACGTGAAGTCCCGACTATCGGATCGTTCAACGCCCAACAGCTCCAGGGGGCCGCGGCCAAATCCAACGAAGCCCTGAACACGCTGGGTCCGCAAGTGCAGTGGATCGAGTCTTACGTGGCGGCCGACAAGACCTTCTGCATCTATCTCGCCAAGGATGAAGGCGCCATCAAGAAACACGCCGAACTGAGCGGCTTCCCTGCCAATCGCATCACTGAAGTCCGCACCATGATCGATCCGACAACGGCGGGTTAGCAGCGTAGGCCGAGCTCGTTCGCCGCCGCCGTTTGAACCAAACGGCGGCTGCGGCGTTTTCATCAAATGCCCAGCCCAACCAAGCTTTCAACCTATCGCGCCAAACGGGATTTCACCAAGACATCCGAGCCGGCGGGCAAATCCAAAACCCCTCCCTCGCCCCGCCTTCGCTTCGTGATCCAGAAACATGACGCCTCCCGGCTGCACTATGATCTCCGGCTCGAACTGGACGGGGTTTTCAAGTCCTGGGCGGTTACCAGAGGGCCATCGCTTGATCCTCGCGATAAGCGGCTGGCGGTGGAGGTTGAGGATCATCCCCTCGATTACGGCGACTTCGAGGGCACAATTCCCAAGGGTCAGTACGGCGGCGGCACCGTGCAATTGTGGGACCGTGGCTATTGGCAGCCCGAAGGGAGCAAGACACCGCATGAGGGCCTCTCGGACGGCGATCTGAAGTTCACGCTGGCGGGGAAACGGTTGAAGGGCAGCTGGGTGCTGGTGCGGATGAAGCATGATTGGAAGGGAAGCAGGAGCAAGCGCAACAACTGGCTCCTCATCAAGCATCGCGATGCCCACGCCGTGGACGGCAACGGCGACGCGGTGCTGGCCGAAGACCGGTCCATCGCCTCGGGCCGGAGCATGGCTGCCATCGCGGCAGGCAAGGGGCGTGGCCCCACGCCCTTCATGCTGGCGAAGAGAACTGCCAGAGCGGACGCGGTGTGGGACAGCCGAAAAGGCCTCGCCGCGCGCGAACGTGCTGCCGCCAAGGGACCGCCCCGGAAACGGCAAAGCGCCTAGGGTCCTCTCTTCTTCCCTGTTACCTCAATCTCGATTTTCATGCGGGGGTCGGCCAAGCCGGCCACGAACATGGTGGCGGCCGGGCGGATATCTCCCAGATATTTCTGGAACACCGGCCAACACGCGGGGAAATCCGCCGCGTTCGGCAAAATATGGTGAATCCGCACGATGTCGGCAAGTTCGAAGCCCGCCTTCTCCATCGCCGACTTTATATTGAGAAGTGTCTGCTCGGTCTGGGCCGCCACATCATCGGAAATCGCCATGGTTTCGTAATTGAAGCCCGTTGTGCCGGAGACGAAGATCCAGTCGCCATCCACGACGGCTCGCGAATAGCCGATCTCGGCTTCGAACTTCGATCCTGACGAAATGAGTTGCCTGGCTATTTCTAAAATCCTCCCCGGCCCATTAAGATTAACGATTTACTACCACGATTGGTAAAATTGGCCTTCCTCCGTGTGCTGTGCAATCTACCGCAAAGACGTACAGGAGCAACAGGAATGCGGGATATCTTGAAACTGGGCGAGGAGCTGCGGACCAGGATGATCGAGGAAACCGAGATCATGCTGGTGGAACGCACCACGATGCGCGATGTCACGCAAACGCGCAGCCGCGAACTGATGGCCAAGCGCGAAGAAGAAATGCGCCGCATCGACTATTGGGCCGAGAGCCAGAAGGCGATCGTGAGCGACGTCTTTACCGCCATGATCACGGAAAACGAGGCCGACAGGCAAAAACACGAAGCCGCCATCCGCCGCCTCAACAGCGAGAGCGCGCCCGCTATCGAACACAACAGCGCAAAGCCCCCTAGCCTCGTGCGCAAAACTGGCTGACAAAGCTCCTCGCGCGCTCAGAAATTCCCTTCCGTCATCCCGACGAAAGCCGGGATCCGGCTTTCCTTGTGAAGACTCTATATGGATATCCTCAATGGCTGAACCGTGGATCCCGGCTTTCGCCGGGATGACCGGATGGGGTGCGCGTACTTCCCGGGCAGTTCGGCTATTGAGAATCCGCAATTCAATGTAATCAGGACGAACCGTCAGCTGCAACAGTGAGCTGCCCATGTTCGTCTCCTTCTTTCCTTCACCTCGCGCCTTCTTTTGGTCGGCCGCTCTGTGGACCCTGTTCGGCGTTCTGTTCTGGTTCTTCGTGGCGCGCGACCTGGGGTATCTGATCGGCCTTGAAAACCCCGCCCCCGATTCAACACCCATAATCGGTGTCTCGGTGTTTTGGTCGAAGCCCTTCCTGTGGTTTTATCTATATTATGCGGCGATGGCGGGCCTCTTCGCCGCTGCGTGGAATACACTGGCCCCGCACCCATGGTTCAATTGGTCCGTGCTTGGATCGGCGCTGATCATTTTCACCACCTATTTCCAGGTGCAGGTCAGCGTGGCGATCAACGATTGGTATGGCCCGTTCTATGATCTCATCCAGGCCGCGCTATCGCAGTCGCGGCCGGTCACGCTGGCCGAATTCTACGGATTTCTATTGTCCTTCGCGGGCATTGCCTTCATCGCCGTGGTCGTAGGCGTGCTCACGCGCTTCTTCGTCAGCCACTACATCTTCCGCTGGCGGACCGCCATGAACGATTACTACATGGCGAACTGGAGCAAGCTCCGGAAGGTCGAGGGCGCGTCTCAGCGCGTGCAGGACGACACCATGCGGTTCTCCACCACCGTGGAAGCGCTCGGCGTCAGCCTCATCAGCTCGGTCATGACGCTCATCGCCTTCCTGCCGGTGCTTCTCAGGCTTTCGGCCAACATCACGGAGCTGCCCTTCGTGGGCCATGTGCCCTATGCTCTGGTCGTGGTGGCGATCCTCTGGTCGCTGTTCGGCACCGTGTTCCTCGCCCTCATCGGCGTCCGCCTGCCGGGCCTCGAGTTCCGCAACCAGCGCGTGGAAGCGGCCTACCGCAAGGAGCTTGTCTACGGGGAAGACCACGCCGACCGGGCGCAGCCGCCAACGGTTAAGGAGCTTTTCGCCGCGGTGCGCCGCAACTATTTCCGGCTTTATTTCAACTACATGTATTTCAACGTCGGCCGCATCATCTATCTGCAGACCGACAATATATTCCCCTATATCGTGCTGGCGCCAACCATCGTCGCGGGCAAGATCACGCTCGGCGCCATGAACCAAATCCTCAATGCTTTCGAACAGGTACGGTCGTCATTCCAGTATCTCGTGAATTCCTGGACCGTCATTGTGGAGCTGATCTCGATCTACAAGCGCCTGCGGGCTTTCGAGGCCGTGCTGCATGGGGAACCGCTGCCGGAAATCGAACAGGAAGCCCGTCCCGAGCCGGCGCGATAATTCGGCGCAGAAGAAGGGAACCGTGGCGGTCCTCTGGAGTTATCGGCATGGCCCCTCGGAGGACGCGATGAAACATGCAATCCCTGCCCTGCTTCTGTTCTTGGTGCCGATTGCGGCAGTGGCGGAGAGCTGGGAGGTTTACCAGGACGAGGCCCATGGGTGCACGCTTGAGTATGCCAGCGGCATGTTCACCGAGGACGCCGTCGACAAAGACAAGTTCCAGCGCTTTTCGGGACCCAATAAGCACACCTATTTCCGCGTCAAGGGCCTGCCCAACCAGGAAAACTGGACTCCAGAGCAAATCAGGGCGGAATACATAAAAGAGCGGGGAGCGGACGTAGTATATGAGCGGACGAAAAGCGATTTCCTGGTCCTATCGGGAATTCGGGACGGAAATATCTTCTATACGAGGGTCGCCCTGTCCCCGGACAACGAGACAATCTGTGTTCTGGATATTTCCTACCCGAGCAAGAAGAAGCGCGCCTTCGACGCCCTGGTCACCCGAATGTCGCGTTCGTTCGCCGCTGAAAACTGAGATTTGGGCAAGATTGGAGATTCCTGTTCATCCGTTAAATGTTGGCTCGATCACGATACGATTGATCATGACGCCCGGCGGTTGCTGCAAGGCAAAGACAATCGCGCGCGCGATATCTTCGGGGGAAAGACCTTGAGGATAGGATTCGACGAACTCTTGCGCCGCTGATTTGTCACCCTTGTAACGGTTCAGTGCAAAGTCGGTTATCACAACTCCAGGGTCGATTTCCGTCACCCGAAGTCTCGTGTCCGCCACGTCCTTGCGCAACGACTCGGTGAATCCGCGAACCGCAAATTTGCTGGCGCAATACACCGATGATTTCTGTAACGGTGTAAATCCACTGGTCGATCCTATGTTGACGATATGCCCGCGATCTCTTTCCAGCATTCCGTCAATCACATGCGCGGTCATGCGGATCAGGCCGATGACGTTTGTCTCGATCACCTGTTCACTGTCCGTCATCTTCAGGTCTTGGAAAAATTGCCAGCCACCGGCGTCATGGCCCGCATTGTTGACCAGAATATCGATATTTCGCCAATCAACCGGCAGCGTCTTCAGTGCGTCTCGGATACC
This sequence comes from Aestuariivirga sp., assembly GCA_041742805.1. Classification (GTDB taxonomy): domain Bacteria; phylum Pseudomonadota; class Alphaproteobacteria; order Rhizobiales; family Aestuariivirgaceae; genus Aestuariivirga. Next base: position 442 of record JBGTNZ010000045.1, on the reverse strand, counting down.
ATCCTCGTCGTTCACATCCAGAGCGATCCCATAGCCCCTGTCACCCAATTCCGAAACGACAGGTTCAAGACGCTCCATGCTGCGTGCGGTGCAAATGACGCGCAAGCCCAGATCGGCCAATGCCCGCGCGGTCGAACGGCCAATCCCGCTGCTGGCTCCCGTCACCATGGCGACGGTGCCGGGTTTCAAAATGCTCTCGATTTCGCTTTTCATATCATTCCCCTATTACGCGCCGTCGGACAGCGTTGTTTGTGCTCGGACGAGAGCCGCCTGAAGCCCCGCATGGATCGCCGAAAGCTCACTGGTGATGACGCCAAATTCCGCGCCATTTTTCGCGCACCACTCCAGCACTCCATTGGCGAATACCGCCGTCGCCCAGCTTTTGCCGGCGTTGGCGCATGCGGCAACAACAGTGGCAAAATCTTCACGGTCTGCGTCCAGA
>JBGTNZ010000044.1:0-4298 GCA_041742805.1 Aestuariivirga sp. | reverse complement strand
GCTGAGATCGACCCCGTCATCGACGGCCATGTGGATCTTGGCGAAGTCGTCGCCGAAACCCTCGTTCTCGAACTTGATCCCTATCCCCGTAGCCCGGGGGAAGCCTTCGACGAGACGGTCTGGACGGAGACTCCATCGCCCTCTCCGCTATCGCCCTTTGCCGCCCTGACGCGGCTTAAGCCCAAATGAGGCCATCGGCCGAGTAGCATTTTTTGAAATCGACTTTCGAGGCGGTTTCACCTATGGGAGCCTGTGGTTCGGCGGGCCATCGGTGCTTGTAAGCCCAAGCATCCCGATCGAGGGGCATTGAAGCAACAACTGACCATAGCGTTAGATGCAATGGGCGGCGACCTGGGGCCTGACATGGTTGTGCCCGGCGCTAATCTGTCGGCAATCCGCCACCCGGAAGCGCGCTTTCTGCTGTTCGGCGACGGCGCGCGCATTGCGCCTCTGCTCGAACGCCATCCCAAACTGAGGGAGCGGAGCGAAATCCGGCATTCGGATGTCTCCATCGCCATGGACGCCAAGCCCAGCCAGGCGCTGCGCCAAGGCCGTGGCAAAAGCGGCATGTGGCAAGCCATCGACGCGGTGCGTCAGCGCCAGGCCCAGGCGGCCGTCTCGGCCGGCAACACCGGCGCTCTCATGGCGATGTCCCGCTTTATTCTTAAGACGTTACCTGGCATTTCGCGCCCCGCCATGGCCGCCATCTGGCCGACGCTCCGCAGCGAAAGCATCGTCCTCGATGTGGGGGCCACCATCGGCGCCGATGCACATCAGCTGGTGGAATTCGCCATCATGGGCGAGGCCATGGCCCGCTGCCTGTTCGGTGTCGAGAAACCCAGCGTCGGCCTTCTCAACATCGGGGTCGAGGAGATGAAGGGCGTCGAGCAGGTGAAGGAAGCCGCCAGGCTTCTCCGTCAGCTTCATCTGCCGCTCGAATATGCGGGCTTTGTGGAAGGCGACGACATTGCAAGGGGCACGGTGGATGTGGTGGTGACAGAGGGCTTTACCGGCAACATCGCGCTTAAGACCGCGGAAGGAACCGCCAAGCAGCTCAGCGCCTATCTCAAGCTTGCGCTGGCCCGGACAGTGTTCTCCAAAATGGGAGCGGTTCGGGCGTCCGGCGCCTTCGCGGCTCTCCGCGACCGCATGGATCCCCGCAAACACAATGGCGGCGTGTTTCTGGGGCTGAATGGCGTGGTGGTCAAAAGCCACGGTGGCACCGATGCACTTGGCTTCGCCACCGCCATCGATATCGCCATCGAAATGGTCCGCAATGATCTCGTCAACAAGATCAAGACGGATATCATTGGAATTGATTCGGACCGGCCGCTGGAAGCCGCCGCTGTCGCAAGTCCGGCCGAATGATGCGCCGTAGCCTGATCACGGGTGTCGGTTCGACGTTGCCCAAACGGGTGATGACCAATGATGACATCAGCAAAATTGTCGATACCAGCGACGCTTGGATCGTCGAACGGACCGGCATCCGTTCGCGCCATATTGCCTCTGACGGGGAAACCACGTCCACGCTCGGCGCGGCAGCCGCTCGCCTCGCCCTTGCCGATGCGGGGCTCACCGCTGCCGATGTCGATCTAATTATCGTGGCGACCTCAACTCCGGATCGGACATTTCCCGCCTCCGCCACGCAGATACAAGCATCGCTCGGCATCACCCGCGGCGCCGCCTTCGATCTGCAGGCGGTGTGCTCCGGCTTCGTCTATGGGCTGACGACGGCTGATGCGCTCCTTCGTTGCAGGCAATCCGAGTGCGCGCTCGTCATCGGCTCGGAAACATTCTCGCGCATCCTCGATTGGAGTGACCGCGCCACGTGCGTCTTATTCGGCGATGGTGCGGGCGCCGCGGTGCTTCAGGCTGGCGAAGGCGCGGGCACCATGGCCGATCGCGGTATCCTGGCCTCCCACATGCGTTCTGATGGGCGCTACGCCGACAAGCTCTATGTGGACGGCGGCCCATCGACCACCAAGACAGTCGGTTACCTCCGCATGGAAGGCCGCGATGTGTTCAAACACGCCGTCATCAATATCGCCTCCATCATGGAGGAAACCATCTTCGGCGCGGGGCTCACGCCCGCCGACATCGATTGGTTCGTTCCTCACCAGGCGAATCGGCGGATTCTCGAGGGCACGGCAAAAAAGCTTGGCATCCCCGAAGATAAAATCGTCATCACCCTGGACCGGCATGGCAACACCTCGGCGGCCTCGATTCCACTGGCCCTGGACGCTGCCGTGAAGGATGGGCGGATCAAGCGGGGCGACCTTGTCCTGATGGAAGCGATGGGCGGCGGTTTCACCTGGGGCGCGGTTTTGGTCAGATACTGAACAAGCATCTAACCCCTTGAGTTCCCGCTATTTTATATTGACCTGGTGAGGTTGTAGGCATAGGCTTCGAAAAAAATTTGAGGGGGAGCTGAAGTATGACTGGGAAAACGCTGACCCGCGCCGACCTCAGCGAAGCCGTGCACCGACAAATCGGCCTGTCGCGAAGCGAATCCGCCGATCTGGTGAAATCCGTGCTCGACCTTATTTCCGATACGCTGGTTGATGGCCAATCGGTAAAGCTATCATCTTTCGGCACTTTCATGGTGCGCTCGAAAAACGGCCGCGTTGGCCGCAATCCAAAAACCGGCGAGGAAGTTCCCATCACGCCCCGCCGTGTGCTGGTGTTCCGTCCTAGCCAGGTGATGAAGAACGTGATTAACGGCCTCGAGCCAGGGCCTGGTGATGAATGATCATGGATAAATCCCCCGACGCCTTTCGAACCATCAGCGAAGCGGCCGAGGAACTCAATGTTCCCCAGCATGTCCTGAGATTTTGGGAAACCCGCTTCGCCCAGATCAAGCCGATGAAGCGCGCCGGCGGCCGGCGCTATTATCGGCCCGTCGATGTGGAACTGCTCAAGGGCATCCGCGGCCTTCTCTACACCGAAGGCTACACTATCCGGGGCGTTCAAAAGATTCTCAAGGAAGACGGCGCCGCCTATGTCTGCGCCGTTGCCCGCGGCGAGATCGTGCCGCGCCACCATGAAACCGAGGGTGCGCCGAAACCTGGCACAGCTAAGGCGGCGCCTCGAATCAGCCGTGCGCCGCCACCCGGAAAAGCCCCGCTGGCGCGACCCTTGGGCGAGGCGCTGAAAATCATTCATCGCCTGTCCGACAGCCATATGGACAAGCTCAAAATGGCGCTCCGCGACCTGGGCGATGCCCGCAAGCTGCTGGACCCCGCCGCCCGCTGAGGGCCTTCAACACAAATTAAAGGCGGGAGCGCTAGGACGTGATGTCCCGCTTACACCTTAGGCAAGGCCCAATTCCCATGCCGCTGTGGCGCATGATCCTGACGGCGATAAATGTAGTGGGCGTTCGTTTCGCCGGCGCCGGCATTGGGCTACTAAGCCAGATCGTATTGGCGCGCCTTCTGCCACAGGGCGACGTGGGCGTGATCTTTCTCGGCATGAGTGCCGCGGCCCTACTCAGCCAAGTGGTAACCGTGGGCTACCCGCCGCTCGCCATGACATGCCTGCCGCGTTACTACGCTCTGGGGCGAGAGAGCCTGGTGCGCGCGTTTCATGCAGCCTTCTGGCGCGACAGCCTGGTTATTATCGCCGTGGTGGCAGGGTTAACTGCCGTCGCAGTGCTTGCGTCGCCGCTCGATCCCACTCTGAAAACAGCAATCATCTTCGGATGCCTATCCGCACCGGCGTCGTCCCTCATCCGCATCAACAGTGCTACTGCAAATTCGCTCCGGCGCTTTTCGCTCTCCTATGTGCCGGACTTCATCTACCGCCCAGGGCTCCTGTTGGGTTATCTGCTGCTTGCCTGGTGGGCGGGCCTTGGCCTCAGCGTGACCAGTGTCTTATGGGCCTTTATCATTGCCAACAGCATCGTGGCCCTGGGCCAAGCCTGGCTTATGGGCAAGCAGGGCGCCATTCCGCCGCCATTCCGCACGGCTCGCCGCAATGTCGCTCCGTTGTTGCGCGGGCGCGCCGGGTCACTGGTGATCGTGGCGGTGGTGGCGACGTCCTTCGCCGATCTCGTCAACATGATCGGCGGTTTCTTCCTGCCGCCCGATGACGTGGCCGTACTCGGCGTTTGCATAAGGCTTGCCGCGCTTGTGGGTTTCATCACTCAGGCGACGCAGAACTTTATTCTTCCCGATCTCGCGGCGGCTCTCACCCGCAACAACCGGGCCGAGGTCCATTCCCTCCTCTTGCGGATCAATGTTTTGGCTCTCACCGCCATGGGCGCCTGCATCCTCGGCGCAATCGTCGCCGGTCCGCTTGTC
>JBGTNZ010000043.1:0-6244 GCA_041742805.1 Aestuariivirga sp. | reverse complement strand
ATGGCTCGCCTGCCTGAGCCTTGCCGGGGCCACGGCCCTTAGGCTCGCCCGCTTCAACGTGACCGCCGAGGATGCGACCAAGCCCTCCTGGGCCAAACACTTCTTTAGCGGAATCCCTGCCCCCGCCGGTGCCTTTCTGGCTATGATGCCAATCTATGCCGCCAATAGCGGTGCCATCATTCAGGCGAACGCCGCCGCCCTGGCGCTTGTTTTATTGCCGGTGGTGGCAGGACTCATGGTGTCGACCTGGCCCACGTTCTCCGCCAAGACCATCAGCGGCAAGGCCCTGCGGCAGCTCTTTATTCCGGTCTTGATGCTGGCGGCCGTGGCTTTCGGGTTTCTCGATCCCTGGGCGATGCTGACTGCCTGCGCTTTTGGTTATATCTGGCTGCTTCCCGCCAGCCGATGGCGGTTCGATCTGCACAAGCGTACCCAATCGTCATAATCCCGTTGCTACCCCGTCACAGGAGAGTCATAGTGGAGTGTCGGGGGCCTTGGGCGGCGTCCTTTCATTTGATTGTCATCAAGTGCCAGTACCCGCGTCAAGGCGTCGAATGGCGTCAGTTCAGGGAGAGAATAATGTTCAAGTTTACAGGAAAGCTATTGTCACTCACGGCTGCGGCGCTCATGGCGACCACGGCCATCAGTTCCGCGCAGACCATGGACGAGCTCGTTACCGCGGCCAAGGCCGAAGGCCAGCTCACCACCATAGCGCTGCCCCATAGCTGGTGCGCCTATGGCGATGTCATCGCCGGCTTCAAGAAGAAGTATCCCGAGATTACCGTCAACGAATTGAACCCAGATGCGGGCTCAGGCGACGAGATCGAGGCGATCAAGGCCAACAAGGACAACAAGGGTCCGCAGGCGCCAGATGTTATCGACGTCGGCCTCTCGTTCGGCCCGTCGGCCAAGGCCGAAGGTCTGATCCAGCCGTATAAGGTCGCGACCTGGGATACGATCCCCGACTCCGCCAAGGATGCCGATGGCTACTGGTATGGAGACTACTACGGCGTGCTGGCCTTTGGCGTGAACAAGGACGTTGTCAAGAACTCACCGCAAGATTGGGCCGATCTGCTGAAGTCCGACTATGCCAACTCGGTTGCCCTCGCTGGCGACCCACGCAGCTCCAGCAACGCGGTTATGTCGGTTTATGCCGCCGGTCTCGCGACTGGGGGGGCAGCTGGCCAGGACGCGGGCGCCAAGGGACTTCAGTTCTTCAAGCAGCTCAATGACAGTGGTAATTTCGTTCCGGTCGACGGCGAGGCGGCTCCTATTGCCCAAGGCACGACGCCAATCGTGGTGAATTGGGACTACAATCTGCTGGCGGTGCGCGACAAGTTGAACGGGAACCCGGAGATCGATATTGTCGTGCCGAAGGGTACAGTCATTGCGGGCGTCTACGTTCAAGCGATCAGCGCCTATGCGCCGCATCCCAATGCCGCCAAACTGTGGATGGAGTATCTCTATTCCGACGAAGGCCAACTCGGCTGGCTGAAGGGATATTGCCACCCGATCCGCTTCAACGACCTTGCCAAGAACGGCAAGATTCCCCAGGAAATGCTGGACAAGTTGCCGGCCGCCGAAAACTACGAGAAGGCGGTCTTCCCGACCCTGGATGAGCAGGCCGCGGCCAAGAAGGAAATCAGCACCAACTGGGACTCGGTTGTCGGCGTGGTCGTCAAGTGAGCGTGTCGTAAGCTTAGCATAGCCGGCCGCGGTTTCGCCGCCGGCTATGCCCAAAGGATTGCATTGACCATGGCTATTGCGGCGTCGGACCCCGTATCGGGGCATTCCGGACGAAGACGCACAAGCATAAGGCTACCCTTGCACTGGCTGGGGGTTGTCCCGTTTTTCGCGTTTGCCTTGCTTTTCCTGGTCATGCCGACGATCGGACTTGTAGCAGGTGCGTTTCGCAATTCCGCAGGCGAGTTGACGCTCGAGAACATTGTTGCCTTGTCGCAACCAAAGCTTGCTGCCGCCTATTGGGTATCGATAAAGATCAGCATCACCACGGCGATACTTGGCGCACTGGCCGGTCTCGCCATCGCCACCGCGATCATCCGCGGCGGCCTTCCGTCGTGGCTGCGCTCGGCGACGCTGACGTTTTCCGGCGTGGCTTCAAACTTCGCGGGAGTGCCACTGGCCTTTGCATTCATCGCCACCCTTGGCCGGCTCGGCGTGGTGACAATCCTTCTGCGCGACGTGTTCGGCATCAATATCTATGCGATGGGGTTCAACCTTCTATCGCTCTGGGGGCTTTCCCTCACCTATCTCTATTTCCAGATTCCGCTGATGATCGTCATCATCACTCCGGCGATCGACGGGCTGAAAAAGGAATGGGGCGAAGCCGCCGCGACGCTAGGCGCCACGACCTGGCAATACTGGCGCATGGTTATCATCCCGGTTTTGTGGCCGAGTTTCCTGGGCACGGTCGTGCTTTTGTTCGCCAACGCCTTTGGCGCCGTGGCGACGGCGTACGCGCTCACCGGCCCCTCGCTGAACATCGTTCCCATCCAGCTCTTCGCGCAGATTCGCGGTGACGTGCTCTACAATCCCAATCTCGGATATGCGCTGGCGCTCGGCATGATCGTTATCACCGGCGTGGCCAATCTCCTCTACATCTGGTTGCAGCGTCGTTCGGAACGGTGGCTCAAATGACGAAGCGTAGCGCATCTCGTTTTTGGGCATGGGTTACTTTTATGGCCGGCGCGGCATATTTCATCCTGCCTCTCATCGCCACTTTCGAGTTTTCGCTGCGCAAGCGCCGCGGCTCCTATTCCTTCGACGCCTACAGGACTGTGTTCAGCGACCCCAACTTCCAGGCGACGTTGACCTACTCGATCATCGTCGCGATCTTCACAATCTTGCTCGGCGTGCTGCTCGTGGTGCCGACCGCCTATTGGATCAGGCTTAGGCTACCTTGGCTCAGGCCGGTCGTCGAGTTCATTACGCTGCTGCCGCTGGTCATTCCGGCCATCGTTATCGTCTTCGGCTATATCCGCATGTTCGGGTCCAACTCATCGCTGCCGTTTCTGGCTACGGCGCGAGGCACAGACGTGCTGCTCGTCATTGGCTACGCCTCACTTTCGCTGCCTTACATGTACAGGGCCGTCGATACGGGCCTGCGTACGGTCGACGTGCGCACGCTGACGGAGGCAGCACAGATTCTCGGCGCGGGCTGGGTAACGATCATATCCCGCATCATCCTGCCCAATGTGCTGATCGCCGTGCTCTCCGGCGCCTTCCTGACCTTCGCCATCGTCATCGGCGAGTTCACCATGGCGAGTCTGCTCAACCGTCCGGCCTTCGGGCCCTACCTGCAGAATATCGGCGCGAATTTCGCCTATGAGCCGTCGGCTTTGGCGGTCATCGCCTTCGCGATCACCTGGGGCTGCATGTCCGTCATCCAGATTCTCTCCCGTTTCGCGCCGAAATCGGCGAACAACCCGGCGAATTGAAAGATCCTCAAGCGATGGCCGAAACCTTCCTCAGTATACAGAATGTCCGCAAGGCCTTCGGTGCAACCACGGTTGTGCAGGACTTCAGCCTCGAGGTGGAGCGAGGCGAATTTGTCTCCTTTCTGGGCCCCAGCGGCTGCGGCAAGACGACGATGCTGCGCATCGTCGCCGGTTTCGAGGAGCCAAGTGCCGGCCGGGTGATGATCGGCGGCAAGGATGTCACAAACCTCAAGCCCAATCAGCGCGATATCGGCATGGTATTCCAGGCCTACGCGCTGTTTCCCAATCTGACGGTCGCGCAAAATATCGGTTTCGGACTGAAGGTGGCGCGCATGCCGAAAGCCCAGTCCGATGCGCGCGTCGCTGAAATGCTGGCGATCATCAAGCTGCCGGAGTTCGGCACCCGCTATCCCTATCAGTTGTCGGGAGGCCAGCAGCAGCGCGTTGCCCTGGCGCGGGCGCTCGCGCCTAAGCCGAAGCTGCTGCTGCTCGATGAGCCCTTGTCGGCACTTGATGCCAAGGTCCGCGTTTCGCTCCGCGAGGAAATCCGCTCGATCCAGAAAAAAACCGGGATCACCACCATCTTCGTTACCCACGACCAGGAGGAAGCGCTGTCGATGTCGGACCGCATCGTGGTCATGTATAGCGGCAAGGTGGAGCAGGTGGGCACGCCCTTTGAAATCTACAACAAGCCCGCGACCGGTTTCGTCGCTAACTTCATCGGCACCCTCAATGTCCTGGAGGCGACGGTGAGCAACGCGGCGTCGGGCAAGGTGCGCATCGACAAGAAAGAAATTGCGATCAAGGAGAAACTCAACGGCTCCAAGACCGGCGATGTTCTTTCGCTGGCACTTAGGCCAGAAGCGATCTCGCTTGGCCGCCGCCCGGGCAACGACGCCACTTTGACAGGTGAAATCGCCGAAGTGCATTTCCTGGGCTCGGTGATCCGCGTCAGGGTCAATCTCGGCAACAGCGCCGTATCGCTCGATACGTTCAACAGTCCCGCAAGCCCGCCGCCCGTGGTGGGCGACAAGGCCGAGGTCAGCTTCAAGGCCGGCGATCTGCTCGTGCTGAATGCGTGAATTCCAGGTATTCCGCGGGGTGGCCTTAACAATAGCTGTATCTGCTTGATTGCCGATGCGAGACACAGGATACTCCCGCCGTGTTTGGGGGGAGACGCGGATGACTCTTGGCTATGGCCTATTGGGCCTTCTCGTCGTGTTCACGGGCTATCTCATCTACGCCTACAACGCTTTGGTCAGCAACAAAAACCTGACGGCGGAGGGCTGGAGCGGCATCGACGTGCAATTGCGCCGGCGAGCCGATCTCATTCCGAACCTCATCGAAACCGTCAAGGGTTACGCCGCCCATGAGGACAAGCTGTTCCGCGACATTGCCGAGCTTCGCGCCAGAAGCATCGGCGGCGGCACCGTGGCCGAACAATCGGCGGTGGGCCAAGCCATGAGCGCCGCTCTCGGCCGGCTCTTCGCCGTAGCTGAATCCTATCCCGAGCTAAAGGCCGATGCCAATTTCCGCGATCTCCAGGATAAGCTCGCAGGCGTCGAGGATGAAATCCAGATGGCGCGGCGCTATTACAATGGCGCCGTCCGCAACCTCAACACCATGATCGAATCCTTTCCCAGCAATTTCATCGCCAATTTCTTCAAGTTCGAGAAAGCGGAGTTTTTCGAAATCGGCGATGCCGCGGCCCGCGAAGTGCCCAGGGTCGATTTCAAGAAATAACCATGCGCCGCCTGCTGCTTGCTCTCGCTCTCCTGCTTGGCCTTGTCGCCCACGCAAGAGCCGAAGAGCTGATCCAAAATTTCATCAGCGACGTGACCGTGAACGCCGACGCATCCTTGACCGTGCGCGAAACGATCACGGTCAACTCGGAAGGCCAAGACATAAGGCGCGGCATCCTCCGCGATTTTCCCACGGCCTATACGGATCGCCATGGCCAAAGAGTGCGGGTCGGATTCGATGTGCTGGAAGTAATGCGTGATGGTGGCACGGAGCCCTACACCGTCGAATCCATATCAAACGGCACGCGCATCAAGATCGGCGATGCCGATGTGTATTTGAACGATGGCCTCCACACCTACGAGATCGCCTATAAAACCACGCGCCAGCTCGGGTTCTTCGAGGAGTTCGACGAGCTCTACTGGAACGTCACCGGCAACGGCTGGACCTTTCCCATCCTGGAGGCCATGGCCGTCATCCGGCTGCCCGGGGAAGCGCGCATCAAACAACACGCGGAATACACCGGCCCTCAGGGCTCGACCACAAACGACTCGCGTGTCATCGCGTCAACCGGCTCCCAATACCGCGCGGCTACGACACGTCGGCTCGAACCCGGAGAGGGCTTCACCGTCGCGGTTGCCTGGCAAAAGGGCCTCGTAACCGCCCCTTCCGGGAGCGACCGGTTATCATGGTGGCTCCGCGACAACGCCGGCATCTTCGGGTTGCTCACGACGCTTCTCGCTTCCGGCGTCTTCTATGTATATGCATGGAACAAGGCCGGGCGCGATCCGCCCAAGGGCGTCATCATTCCACTCTTTTCGCCGCCCGGTAACATAGCACCTGCCGCTGCGCGCTTCATCTGGAAGCAGGGCTTCGATGACCGCGCCTTTGCCGCGGCTCTCGTAGGCCTTGCGGTCAAGGGCCGCGTGAAGATCGCCGACGACGGCAGCGGCTACGCCATCGAGAAAATTTCCGGCGATGCCCAAGCCTTGACAGCCGCCGAACGGAGGCTGCTTGCCTCTCTGCCGAATGGCACGACGGAACTG
>JBGTNZ010000042.1:0-11157 GCA_041742805.1 Aestuariivirga sp. | reverse complement strand
CGTGAAATACGCCTATGACAACCAACTGCTCTCGCCATCCCTGCAAATCGTCCTTGGCCTGCTGCTGGGCGCCGTTCTGGTGGCGGCGGGCGAATTCGTGCGCCGCAAATCGGCGGATGCCGGCTATGTTCCAGCCGCACTTTCGGCGGCCGGATTGGTTACGGCATTTGGCAGCATCTTCGCGGCCTATGCGCTTTATGAATTGATCGCCCCCACGCCGGCCTTCATAGGGCTGGCGCTCGTCGCCGTGGGCGCGCTGGCGTTGTCGCGGTTGCAAGGTCCGCTGATCGCGGCCTTGGGGCTCATCGGCTCCTACGCGACGCCAGCACTCATCCCGTCGGAAAACCCCTCGGCGTGGAACTTCTTTCCCTATCTCCTCGTCATCCTCGTGGCCAGCTTGATGGTCCTCCGCGCCTCCGTCCGTCACCCCGGCGAAAGCCGGGGTCCAGCTTCGACATGGATTCCGGCTTCCCCCGGAATGACGAATTTTGAGGAGGGTGGGCGCAGCTGGTGGTGGCTGGCTTACGCGGCCATCGCCGGTTCGGCGGTTTGGGCGATGCTGTGGATGTGGAATGGTCCGTTCGAGCCCGCCGACACGCTCCCCATTGGCCTCTTTGCCCATGCTCTCGGCCTCATCGCTTTCTTCGGCCTGGGCCGTGATCGCGCTCCTCCCGCCATCGGGCTTACCGGACTCGCCGTTGCAGCCCTTCTGCTGATGACGCTTGTGGATAAGACGGACCATAGCGGGCTTTCCTTGCTGCTGTTCTTCGCCGCCATGGCGATTGCTGTGGCCATCGCTTGGCGGAGGCCCAGCGTTTCGCTGCTGGCGGTGGCAGCAGCAATTCTCTCTTTCCTCACGCTGATGCTGTGGAGCGAAGTCGCCGTTCACGCGCTTGCCATGGACGAGCGGGGGCTTTGGTCATCGGTCCCCGGCGCCGAAGCCCAGAACTTCCTCAATTACATGCTGGGTGCCGCCATCGCCTTCACGCTGGCGGGCTGCTTCGGCGCCTTGTTGCAGGAGAGGCCGCGAAACTGGGGCATCGCAGGCGGCGTCTCGGCCATTCTGTTTGTCTTCGGCGCCTGGGCGCGCGTGAATGACCTGCTTGATGACAGCACATGGGCGCTGGTCGGCGCCATCTTCGCCGGCCTGCTGCTTGCCGCCGCGTGGGCCGGGCGCGGCCGTCACCAGGACGCGGAAGCCAATCTCGCCTCAGGTTTCCTCTCCATCGGCGCTGCCCTGTTGCTGTTGTTCAGCCTCGACCGCTTGTTCGACGGCATCTGCCTCACAATCGCTATCGCCGCTCTCGCCCTCGCGTTTGCCGTTCTGGCCCGATGGCTGCTCGTAACGTTGCAAGCCCCTATCACCGCTGCTCTAGGCTCGCTCACCGCCATCCGCCTCTTTGTCTCGCGCGAACTTTGGGAGGAGGACCGCACGCTGCCCTGGGGCCAGCACTGGCCGCTCTACGGTTACGGCGTTCCCGCCATCCTGCTCCTCATTGCCAGCCGCGTACTGAAAACCGCCGGCTATGTCCGCTCGGCGATCACGCTGGAAGGCCTGAGCCTCGGCCTCATCATCTCGCTCGTGGCCCTTGAGCTCCGTGTACTGATCAGCGGCGGCATCACCTATGAGGAGCCGCAATTTCTCGAAATGTCCGCCCATATCCTCACCTGGCTCGGCGCCGCCTATGGCCTCATGCACCGGCAGCAGTTCTTCTCCTCCTTCATCGCCGTCTGGGGCGCGCGCATCCTGATCGCAGTCTCCTGCGTGGCCATCGTGTTGTTCAGTTTGATCTCTCTCAACCCCGTCCTCACCGAGGCGCCGGTGGCCGGCAATGTGGTGTTCAACGCGCTGCTGCTCGCCTATCTCGCACCCGCACTTCTGCTCGGCTTCATCGCCCGCAGGCTCGAGGTCCTGAATTGGCAGAGGTTGCGCCCCCTCGCCGGCCTCTTCGCTCTCGTCCTCACCTTTGTCTATCTCACGCTTGAGACGAAGCGGGTGTTTCAAGGCCGCGGAATGGTGGCGTGGTCCACCTCGATCGAAGAGTCCTACGCCTATTCCGCCGTGTGGCTCGCCTTCGCGCTGGCGCTCCTCGTAACGGGCTTGCGTTTAGGGCGGCAGTCGATCCGCTACGCAGGCCTCGGCGTCATGGTGCTGGTGGTGCTCAAAGTCTTTTTGTGGGATCTCTCGAGTCTCGAAGGCTTGTACCGCATCGCCTCCTTCATCGGCCTCGGCCTGTGCCTCGTCGGCATCGGCTGGCTCTATCAAAGGTTCGTTCAGAATGGCCGGTAAAACCATCGGCCTCGAAGGCCGGCTTTATGAGTACTACGCAGCCCACGCCTGGCGCGAAGACGAGATATTGAAGGAGCTTCGCGCCGAGACCGCCAAGCTTTCCCAGGCCAATATGCAGATCGGCCCCGAGCAGGGCGCCTTCATGGCGCTCCTTGTCAAGCTCATGGGCGCCCGCCGCATTCTCGAAATCGGCACCTTCACCGGCTATTCAACTCTTGCGATGGCGCTGGCGGGGGATGTCCGCATCACCGCCGCCGACGTGAGCGAGGAGTGGACGAAAATTGCCCGCCGCTATTGGCAAAAGGCCGGTGCCGTCCATCGCATCGAGCTTCATCTCGATGGCGGCGCCGCGGTCATCGACCGCCTGCTCAAGGCCGGCGAGGCCGGCCGTTTCGATCTCGCTTTCATCGACGCCGATAAATCCGGCTATAACGCCTACTACGAAGGCGCCCTGAAATTGCTGCGCTCCGGAGGCTGCGTTCTCATCGACAACACCCTGTGGGGCGGTGATGTAGCCGACCCGGGCAAGACGGATGCCGACACAACCGCGATCCGCGCCCTCAACGCCAAGATCGCCGCCGACCCCCGCGTGGAGTTCGTCATCATCCCGATTTGTGACGGCCTGACCATGGCGAGAAAGGTTTGATTTCGCTCATCACCTCCAAACCATCATTCCGGCGAAAGCCGGAATCCCGCTTCGCTTAAGCTGGACCCCAGCTTTCGCTGGGGTGACGGACGTGAGGAGGTCGGTTTCAGGCCTTGTCATCGCATAGCAGCCCCGCTATACGCTCGCCCACTAACAACCTCACACGCGAGAGCGGGAGTGTCGCATGGGAACCCACAAGTTCCCCACATAGCGGCAGTCCCTCCGGTGCCGGATCATCCGGTCACACTCTTTCGCGGCGGATCAACCGGAAAAGGAACTACCCATGGCAGTGCCAGAATTCACCATGCGCCAGCTTCTCGAAGCGGGCGTGCATTTCGGCCATCAGACCCATCGCTGGAATCCCAAGATGAAGAGCTTCATCTACGGCAGCCGCAATGGCATCCACATCATCGACCTCGCGCAAACGGTGCCGTTGCTGCATCAGGCGCTGCTCACGGTGACAGAAACGGTCGCCAAGGGCGGGCGTGTGCTCTTTGTCGGCACCAAGCGTGCCGCCGCCGAACAGATCGCCGATTCGGCCAAGCGCTCAGCCCAATACTATGTGAACGCCCGCTGGCTCGGCGGCATGCTGACCAACTGGAAAACCATTTCCAATTCGATCAAGCACCTGCGCACCATCGACGAGACCATAGCAAAGGAAGACTCCGGCCTCACCAAGCGCGAGCTCCTGTCGATCACCCGCGAGAAGGTGAAGCTCGACAAGGCGCTGGGCGGCATCAAGGACATGGGCGGAACGCCCGACCTCTTGTTCGTGATCGACACCAACAAGGAACAGCTCGCCATCAAGGAGGCCAACCGCCTCGGCATTCCCGTGATCGCCATCATCGACACCAACAGCGATCCCGCCGGCGTCACCCATCCGATTCCCGGCAATGATGACGCGGGCCGCGCGGTTGCCCTTTATTGCGATCTCTTCAGCCGCGCCTGCATCGAAGGCATCTCCATGGCCCAGACCGGGCACGGCGCGGATATGGGCGCTGCCGAAACACCGCCCGCCGAAGATGTTCCGGCCTGATCATGTCCGAGATCACGGCTGGCATGGTGAAGGACCTGCGCGAAAAGACCGGCGTGGGCATGATGGATTGCAAGGCGGCTCTTGCCGCCACAAAGGGCGACATGGATGCCGCTGTCGACTGGCTGCGCGCCAAGGGTCTCGCCAAGGCCGCGAAGAAGTCATCGCGCATCGCCGCGGAAGGGCTCGTCGGCGTCACTGTCAAGGGCACCATGGGCGCTGCGGTTGAAGTCAACTCCGAAACCGACTTCGTCGCCCGCAATGAAAAATTCCAGGCGATGGTGGCGGACATCACCAAACTGGCGCTCGCTGCCGGCGGCGATACGGAAAAACTAAAAGCGATGAAATTCCCAGGCTCGCCCCACACCATCGCGGGGTATGTGACGGACATGGTGGCAACCATCGGTGAAAACCTGGCGGTGCGCCGCACGGCGGCACTCTCCGTAAAGGATGGCGTCATCAGTTCCTATGTGCACAATCAGGCAGCGCCCGGCATGGGCAAGATCGGCGTTCTGGTGGCGCTCGAATCCACCGGCAACAAGGAGGAGCTTGCCCAGTTCGGCCGCATGCTCGCCATGCATGTCGCCGCCACCAATCCGGTCGCCATGGATATTTCAGGCGTGCCGGCGGAAACGCTGGCGCGCGAGAAAGCCATTCTTGAAGAAAAGAATGCCGGCAAGCCCGCCAATGTTCTGGAAAAGATCGTAGCTTCAGGTGTGAAGACCTACGCCAAGGAAAACTGCTTGCTGGAACAAATCTACGTCCACGACGCCGCCAAGACCGTGACGCAAGCTATCGCCGAAGCCGGCAACAAGGCCGGAGCTGCGGTCAAGCTCACAGGCTATATCCGCATGCAGCTCGGCGAGGGCATCGACAAGAAAGACGACGATTTCGCCGCCGAAGTCGCCAAGGCTGCTGGTCAAACCTAACTGTGGGGATCAATCGGGCTTTTGATTGCTCGAAACGTTTCAGTTTCAGGGTTGGCAATCACACTATTACTTTCTTAGAAATTGAAAGCGGGTCGAGGCCGTAATCGTTTCCACCAATATCACCAGGAAGAATTCCCAATTCAAAAGTGGCCCAAACCGGACCAATTACCGGAATGAATTGGACCAAGACCCACCATGCGGATTTATTGTGGTCATGATAACGTTTTGCTGATGTGCAAAACATCGTCCAGATGAAAAGTAAACACGCCAGCCAAACTGCAACGACTGATAGCTTCTCGCCAGATTCTGGGTTTCCAAATAAAGTCAAAAATATAATCAAACTGAAAACGGCCAACACCTGAGCTAACCACCATTGGCTTCGGCCAATGCGCCCGACAGGGCTAAACAAGAACGTAAGCATGTGAGTTTCCTTTTGCCCAAAGGAACCAAATTTCCCTTACGCCCAGGTTAAGAAATCGCGGTCATTCTGCAAAAAGGCGCCCTCGCCGGCGCAGTTCCCACCTAACTTGTTCCGTGTTAACTTTACCGCCTATTGGTTCTAACCGAATAGGAGAGGTAGTGGCCCGTTTGTATTCCGCCATTTTGGTTTTTCTGCTGGCATCCGTTTCCGCCTCCGGTCATCACGGCTGGGGCTCTTACGACGCCACCAGTCCCATCACGATTACTGCCGCAATCGAGCAGGTTTCGCTTGGAAATCCGCACGGCATGGTGATGCTTACCCACGAAGGAAAGACATGGGAAGTAACACTCGCGCCGTTGTCTCGCATGCGGGCTCGTGGCGCCACGGCCGAACTTGTAGCAATGGGAAAGCAGATCATCGCTTACGGCTACCCCAAACGCGACGGCACGCCGGAGATGCGAGCGGAATGGATCGAGATTGACGGCGCGCGCATCCAATTGCGTTGAGATATCGAATGGACTTGATATGGATAGCCCTTCAGGATTCCTCCTTTGCCGCCTTCGTCCGCAATTCGACTTTTATCTATCCGATCGCCAATGTCACCCATATCGTTGCGGTGATCGCTTTCTTCGGCGTCGTCGCCACAATGGATTTGCGGTTGCACCGCGTGTACGAAGGCGCTTCGGCCCGTCTCATCATCGCGCGGCTGCGTCCCGTGGCGCTGATCATTCTTTTGATCATAGCAGCGGCGGGATTTATCCTGTTTTCGGCGGAAGCGGCGGCTTTGGCGCGCAATACCGCCTTTCGCGTCAAGCTTATCGCGATCGGCCTCGCGCTCCTCAACATTGGACTCAACGAATGGATCCTGCGCAGCAAGGGCGAGTTTCACCCGCTGGTCCGGTTCACCGCCGCTTTCTCCCTCTTTGTTTGGCTGTTCATCGCCGCCCTGGGCCGCACAATCGCCTACGTTTGATCTTCGGGCTAATGCCGGGAGTCCTTTTTCTTCTTCACCGGGCCCCTGGATTTTCGGCCGTTGCGTTTCGCAACAGCTTTAGGTTTCTGCGACTTGGCCTTTTTGGTTTTCCGGCCGCCGTCAGCGCGGCCCACAAAGCTGTCAAAGGCATCGATGAGAAAGCTTGAGAGGCTCCCGGCTGTCTGCCCAACAGCAGAGGCGGCGCCCATGCCAGCCTCGGCAACCGTCCCTCCGGCCGCTCGCGTCGACGTAACCGGATGAGACAGGAAACGCCGCGCAACTGATCCGGCCCGCGTCTGCCGGTTTACCATGGCCCGTCCCGCCGAGACGAGCACACCTGCCAGGATTTCCCGTCCCAGGGGATGAGCCAGGACGCTGTTGCCAATTTTTCGCGCCTTTTTGGGCAGTTTCATTCCGCCAATTTGCTTGGGAAGCTTAAGATTTTTCCGTGCCATTTGTGTCTCCGCGTACTTGCCGCAGCCCGTAAACGCCTAGCGCTACAGGGAGTTCCGTGAACGGCTCCAAGCCAGCGCTGCGCTATTTTCCTTGCCTACCATTCAAGTTAACATGTTCAACCAGAACCGCTCATCCCCCATCGCGCGAATCGCGATGATGACGGGTAGAGTGCGGGCTGGTAACGGGGAAGTGGGGCTGGGAAATATGAGCAAATTCGCGTTCAAGCGCGTTCTTCTCAAATTGTCGGGTGAAGTGCTGATGGGCGGGCAGCCCTTCGGTATCGATGTTGAAACGGTGGGGCGTCTTGCCGACGAGATCATTGCTTGCGCCGGTCAAGGTGCCGAGATGGCGCTCGTCATCGGCGGCGGCAATATGTTCCGCGGGCTTGCGGGCGCCGCCAAGGGCATCGACCGTGTCTCTGCCGATCACATGGGCATCATGGCCACCGTGATGAACGCGCTTGCCATGCAGGGCATGCTGAAATCCAAAGGGGCGGACGCGCGGGTGCTCTCGGCCATCGCCATGCCGACGGTGTGCGAGACCTATTCGCCTGCCAAGGGCATGCATCACCTGGAGCAGGGGCGGATTGTCATCTGCGCGGCGGGAACGGGCCTGCCGTTTTTCACCACCGATACGGGGGCGGCCTTGCGTGCCGCCGAATTGCAATGCGAAGTGCTGCTGAAAGGTACCAGCGTCGACGGCGTCTATTCGGCCGACCCCAAGAAGGACAACACGGCCAAACGCTACGACAGGATCACCTTCACGGAGATTCTCGCCAAGGACCTTCGCATCATGGATCCGGCCGCCATCGCCCTTGCGCGGGATAATGGGATTCCGGTAGTTGTGTTCTCGATCCGGAAACCCGGCGCCGTCCTCGATGTACTGGGTGGCGTTGGACGCTTTACCACCGTGACGAAGGACTGAACCTCATGGCCCAGCCCGCACCCTATAATGGCCCGGACATCAAGCGCCGCATGCATGGGGCGGCCGAAGCCCTCAAGCATGATTTCGGCGGCCTCCGAACCGGCCGCGCCGCCGCCAGCCTGCTGGAACCCATCCACGTGGATGCCTATGGCGCCAGCATGCCGCTCAACCAAGTCGCTTCGATCACTGTACCCGAAGCACGGCTCCTCCAAATCAATGTTTGGGACAGGGGCCTGGTGGTTTCGGTTGAGAAAGCCATTCAGGCATCAAACCTGGGTTTGAACCCTCAGACCGAGGGTCAGGTCATTCGCCTCCGCATGCCTGACCTTACCCAAGACCGCCGCAAGGAACTGGTGAAAGTGGCGCATCAATATGCGGAAAAGGCCCGCATCGCTGTCCGCAATGTTCGCCGCGATGGCATGGACCAGTTGAAGGCTCTCGAGAAAGAGCATCTGATGAGCGAGGACGACCACAAGAAAAAGGCCGACGAAGTCCAGAAGATGACCGACGAGACGATCAAGGAGATCGACGCGGCTTTGAAGGGCAAGGAAGCCGAGATTATGCAAGTCTGAGCGGACAGGTCCTCCCATGCCGAACCTCGATTGCGTCCCCCGCCACGTGGCCATCATCATGGATGGCAATGGCCGCTGGGCATCGGCACGGGGTCTGCCGCGCTCGGCCGGGCATAAGCAAGGCGTGGAGGCGCTCCGGGATGCCGTGCGGACCGCTGCGGAACTCGGCATCGAATACCTCACCATTTATTCGTTCAGTTCCGAGAACTGGTCGAGACCTGCCACGGAGGTCTCGTTCCTTCTTGAGCTGCTGCGCCGCTTCATCGCCATGGATGTGGCCGAATTGCACAAGGCGGGCGTCAAGATCGCCGTCATCGGCGAGCGCCAGGGGCTTGATCCCAATATCGTGGAGCTTCTCGATGAAGCCGAGGCGCTCACCCGCGAGAACACCAAACTCAAACTTATCGTCGCCTTCAATTACGGCAGCCGCCAGGAGATTACCCGCGCCGCACGGACGATCGCCGCCAAGGTGGCGGAAGGCAAGATCGACCCCTCGGACATTACGCCAGCGGTGCTAGCCAACCATCTGGATACCGGGGGCATTCCCGATCCCGACCTGTTGATCCGCACCGGCGGTGAGCAGCGCTTGTCCAATTACCTCCTGTGGCAATGCGCTTACACGGAATTCGTGTTCGCACCCGAATACTGGCCGGATTTCACCGCCGATGTCTTTCGCCGGGCGCTCGCCGATTTCCAGTTGCGCGAGCGGCGCTTCGGCGGCTTGAGCGCCCGGTCCGCCTGATGGAGCAAGCGATAACCGCAAAGTGGGGCGATCTCGGGGTACGGACCCTGTCCGCGGTCATTCTCATTCCAGCTGTCATCCTCGATGTTTGGGCAGGGGGAATCTGGTTTAGCCTCCTGGTGGCCCTGGTTGGCGTATTCATGGCGTTGGAGTGGACCACCTTGGCCCACCGCCAGGATCCCCTGCAGTTCGCCTTACACGCCGCGGCAGCCCTGTGTGGGGTTTTCCTGCCTCTCGGCGCCGGTATACCGGCGATGCTGGGGGCCATTTGCCTGTTCTGGATCATCGCTGCCGCAGCCGCCTGGTTCCAGGACCCGCGGGGTTCCATGTGGCGCTATCTCGGCGTCCCCTATGTCAGCCTGCCGGGCGCGGCCTTTACGCTGCTGCGGAGCGATGAAGCCTATGGGCTGCCGGTAATCCTGTGGATTGTGGTTGTCGTCTGGGCCGCCGATACCCTGGCCTATTTCGTAGGCCGTCTCATCGGCGGGCCGAAACTTGCTCCTGTCATATCGCCAAAGAAGACCTGGGCGGGCCTCGGCGGGGCGGTTATCGGCGGGGCGGTCGCATCGGCGATTTTTGCCATGGCGGCGGGGCTCGGCGCCATTGCCGTATTGGCGGTGCTTGCCGGGTTTCTGGCCGTGGCCGCGCAGGGGGGCGATCTCTTCAAGTCAGCGCTTAAGCGCCATTATGGCGTCAAGGACTCAGGCCGCCTTATTCCGGGACACGGCGGCATTATCGACCGGGTCGATGGGCTTGTTGCGGTTGCCATCGCCGCCGCGGTGATCGGCCTGGTGCGTAGTGGCCCCACGGCCACAGGTGCCGGCGTTCTGCTCTGGTAACCATAATTTGCCGAAATATTGTCGCAAATGACCCGTCTTGTGGTTAATGGGCCGTAAAGTTTTTCCGCGCCTTGGCACGGGCCTTGCGGTGTGGGGAATAGAAACGGTGCCAACCCCAACCGGGGCCCGGAGCCGTCCCAGCGGGGAACAGGAAAAGACCATGGAATATTTGAGTTTCTTGGGGATGCCCATCGCGACGCTGCTCTATTACGCATTACCGTTTCTCGTGGCGCTCATGGTCATTATCTTCATCCATGAACTCGGCCATTTCCTTGCGGCGCGGTGGTGTGGGGTAAAGGTCGAGGCCTTTTCCATCGGCTTCGGCCGTGAGATCGTGGGCTGGCAAGACCGCCAGGGAACACGCTGGAAGCTGTGCTGGATACCACTGGGCGGTTATGTGAAGTTCCTCGGCGATGCCAACGTGACCAGCATGCCGGAAACCCTGCCAGCCGAGAAGTTGCGCGATCCCGGCAATTTCCACGGCAAGCCCGTTTGGCAGCGTGCGGTGGTTGTGGCGGCTGGCCCCTTTGCCAATTTTGTTCTGGCTATCGCGATCTTTGCCGTAGCCTTCACGTTGGTCGGGCTGCCGGTCATGGAGCCCCGGATCGATGAGGTCGTAGCGGGAAGCGCCGCCGAGCGTGCGGGCATCCGGCCAGGCGACCTTGTCGTCGAAATCGATGGCCGGGCAATCAGCAGTTTCTCTGATCTGCAGGAAATGGTCGTAACCAGGGCCGAGGAGCCGGTCAAAATTCTGCTTGAACGCTCGGGAACCCGGTTGACCGTTGAGGCGATTCCCGTCCTGCACGAGCAGGCGGATGGCTTTGGCGGCAAGTTCCGCGTGGGTCTTCTGGGCGTGAAACATAACCCTGAAGGCGATGTTCTCTATGAACGCCTAGACCCTCTGAGCGCTGTCGGTAAGGGCGCGGAGCGAACCTGGTTCATCGTCGCCACCACCTTCAAATATCTGGGCAAGCTGTTTACCGGCCGCGAAAGTGCCGATCAGCTGGGCGGTCCCATTGCCATAGCGAAGGTCGCGGGCGATGCCGCCTCGGTCGGCATCTTTCAGTTCATGTCCGTGGTCGCGTTCCTGTCGGTCAGCATCGGCCTTATCAACCTCTTTCCCATTCCCATGCTGGATGGCGGTCACCTGATCTATTACGGCATCGAAGCCATTCGCGGAAAACCGCTCGGGATCAACGCGCAGGAATGGGGGTTCCGCGTCGGATTTTCACTGGTTATCATGCTAATGGTCGTGGGTACGTGGAACGATGTCGTGAGGCTGATTACAATGGCAATCGGAGGCTAAACGGACGATGGCAAGTTTCATTTGCA
>JBGTNZ010000041.1:0-6755 GCA_041742805.1 Aestuariivirga sp. | reverse complement strand
ATCGCGGCGTCTTTGCCTTCGCGGGGCAGGCAATCGAATGCCAGCCCACCCAGATTTTCGCCGCAGCCGCGCCGACCCCTGCGTGGTCCGACGAACTTCGGGGGTTTGCCTGGCTCGCGCATCTCGAAGCGCCGGAACTCGCTCTCTACCAGGCTTTCGCCCGCAGCCTGGTGCAGTGTTGGGCCGCACAGCGGCGGCGCACATCCTTCGAGGTTTCCTGCCGCAGGCTCATGTCCTTGTCCCGCCACGGCGGTTTCCTGTTCTCCGGTTCTCCGCCCCATTTCGAAAGCGGTTTCCTGCAACTGGTTACGCGTGAAGCAAGGCATCTTGCCAATCTGCGGCCCAGCGGCACGGCTGATCAGCTGCGCCAATCGATCGCGTTATTGACGGCGGCGCTGGCCTTTCGCGGCGGCGGCTCGCTGCGAAATGATGCGCTCACGCGCGCGGCTTCGCTCATCGCCTCGGTGATCTTGCCCGATGGTGGCCCTTCGGACCGGAGTCCTAAAACACTTCTTGATCTCCTGAGCGATCTCGTGCCGTTGCGCGCGGCAATGGAAGCCCAGCGCATTGCCCTGCCCCATGGCCTCAATGCGGCGATGGAGCGCGCCTTGCCCATGCTGCGCATGCTGTGCCATGGCGATGAAGGTCTTGCAGTATTTCATGGCGTGGAACGCACGAGCGTGGCCGCGGTGCAAGCCATTTTCCAATATGATATGGCGCTAGGCAGGCCTCCCTCCCATGCCAGCCATTCGGGCTATTGCCGCCTCGCTCAAGGCCAGTCCACCGTGATCGTCGACTGCGGCCCACCGTCCATTTGTGACAGCGTGCTGGCGTTTGAATTTTCCGATGGGCCCCAGCGCATCACCGGCTCCTGCGGCATTCCCGCCAATGCTTCCCCCGAATGGCGGGCGGCGGCGCGATCCACGCCTGCGCATTCGACGCTGCAAGCAGATGGCGGCCAATCTCGCGAGCGCCAGAGCAGGGTTACCGCGGAACTTGCCGATACGGCGCAAGGCACGCTGGTCAGCGCTTCTCATGGTCCATTCCGGGGGCTGATGCACTCCCGGGAATTTTTTCTGGCTTCGGATGGCCAGGATTTTCGCGGCGAAGACCGGATTGAACGTGTTGACCTGAATTCAGCGCCGGCGAACTTCACCATACGGTTTCATCTGCATCCCTCGGTCAAGGCGTCGGCGAACCGGAAGGGGGCTGCTATTCTTCTCCTTCTTCCCAACAAGGAGGCCTGGCAATTCGCGGCGCGAGGCGGGACGATGACGCTGGAAGACAGTATCTATCTGGCGGGCAGCGGGCCGCGGCATAGCCAGCAGATCGTCATTCGCGGCGCTGCACCAGCCACCGGTCGGATCAGCTGGGCGTTCCGGAAAATCGAACGCCAGGCACGGCCCAATGAGTCTCAGGGCGTGGCGCCGGGGCTGCCTTTCTGATGGCCTGAGACGCCGGTCATGCTATGGGAGCACCCCATGCAGAAGCCCATCCGCCGCGCTCTTATTTCCGTTTCAGACAAAACCGGACTTATCGATTTCGCGCGGGCGCTAGCGGAGCGGGGCGTTGAGCTGATTTCAACCGGCGGCACCGCCAAGGCCCTCGCGGAAGCCGGACTCAAAGTTATCGACGTGGCGGCGATCACCGGTTTTCCGGAGATCATGAATGGCCGCGTCAAGACCCTCCATCCGAAAATCCATGGCGGCCTTCTGTCGGTCAGAGGCGACATCGAACACGAAGCGGCCCAGTCCCAACACGGCATCGGCGATATCGATCTGCTCGCCGTCACCCTCTATCCCTTTGAGGACACCGCCGCGCGGAAGGCGGACTGGGATGAGACGATCGAAACCATCGATGTGGGCGGTCCCGCCATGATCCGGGCCGCCGCCAAGAATCATGACAGTGTCACGGTGGTCGTCGATCCTCAGGATTACCCATCGGTCATCGCCGCGATGGCGGAAAATGGCGGAGCAACAACGCGCGAAATGAGGCGCAAACTTGCCGCCAAGGCCTTCGGCCGCACCGCTGCTTACGACGCAGCGATCGCCCAATGGTTTGGGAGGGAACTGAACGATCCGCTGCCGGATTATTTCGCCATCGGCGGACGCCGGATGCAAACGCTGCGCTATGGCGAAAATCCTCACCAGCAGGCAGCCCTTTATGCAAGCCCGGAACAGCGGACGGGCGTTACGACCGCGCGCCAGCTACAGGGCAAGGAACTTTCCTACAATAATCTCAACGATACGGACGCGGCACTGGAGTGTCTCGCGGAATTCGGCGCGGAAGGGAAAGCGGCCTGCGTCATTGTCAAACATGCAAACCCTTGCGGCGTTGCAATTGGGCCTTCGTTAATTGATGCTTACCGCAACGCCCTGCGCTGTGATCCCAGCAGCGCCTTTGGCGGCATCGTGGCCCTTAACCGCAAGCTCGACGCGGCGACGGCAAAAGAGATCGTAACGCTCTTCACCGAGGTGATCGTGGTTCCGGATGCCGATGCGGATGCACGTGCCATCGTCGCCGCAAAGAATAATCTGCGGCTACTCCTGATCGATGGTTTGCCAGCGGCCGATTGCGGCGGGATTTCCGTGAAGACGATTGCCGGTGGATTGTTGGTGCAGACTAGCGACTTCGGCAACTTCGATAATCTCCCTCTCAAGACCGTGACGCGGCGCGAGCCGACGGCGCATGAACTTGCCGATCTGCGCTTGGCTTTCCGCGTGGCGAAGCATGTGAAGTCCAACGCCATCGTCTATGCGAAAGACGGCGCCACCGTAGGCATCGGTGCCGGTCAAATGTCGCGGGTCGATGCGGTTCGCATCGCGGCCCACAAGGGCGGAGCTGCGGTCAAGGGATCGGCGGTGGCCTCCGATGCTTTCTTCCCGTTCCCCGATGGTGTTTTACAAGCCGCGGAAGCAGGAGCCACGGCGGTCATTCAGCCCGGCGGTTCGATCAAGGATGAGGAGGTCATCCGGGCGGCGGACGAAGCGGGGCTCGCCATGGTTTTCACCGGCTTGCGCCACTTCCGCCACTAATCAAGGAAGGCTCAAAATTGCGGATTTGCTGTATCATCAACAGTCATTCGGGAACCGCCGGGAAGGCTTCCCGCTCCCAGCTCTTTGAATCGTTCGCCAAGCACGGCGTTACACCGGAAATTCTTGAGCCAAGGGATGGCGGCTCGCTTGCTGACCTCGCGAAGGAAGCGCTCGACAAAGGTTTTGAGGTTATTGTCGCCGGCGGCGGCGACGGTACTATCAACGCCGTAGCTTCCGCGATGGTTGGCAGCAAGAGCACAAAGCTCGGAATTCTTCCGCTCGGCACGCTCAATCACTTTGCCCGCGATATCGGCGTGCCGGTCGAAATCGAGGACGCCGTGAAAAACATCGTCGCTGGGCACGTAAAGACGGTCGATGTGGGCGAAGTCAACGGCCGGATATTTCTTAACAACTCATGCCTTGGGCTTTATCCAACCATGGTCAGGTTGCGCGAAAGCCTGCAAAAATCAGGGTACAGAAAATTTCCGGCACTGCTTCGGGCATCATTCCACGTTCTCATGCGCTATCGACGCCTCTATCTTGAACTGCATCCCGCCGAAGGACCGGCACTTCACCGCAATACCCCGGTCCTGTTCATCGGCAACAACGCCTATGACACGAGTTTGACGCAGCTCGGGACGCGGCCCTCGATCGGCCAGGGAAAGCTCTGGATCATGATGCCCTCAGCCTCCACCCGATGGAGCTTGCTGCTGAGCGTGTTCGCAATTCTCGCGGGAACGGAAAAGACCAGTGATGTGGTCACCTTCGAGGAGACAGAGCTCGTGGTCGCCAGCCGGCGCCGCCGGCTCAAGGTGGCGGTGGACGGTGAGGTATTGCGCCTGAAGCCGCCGTTGAACTATCGGCTGCGTCCAAAGGCGCTGCGGGTCATCGTGCCGGCGGAAACTCGCACCGGATAGCATCACTGCGTGGGTTGTTCGTAGCCCGGTCCCACCACAAGCGGGTCTTCCGGCAGTGCTGACTGATCGACATCGGTTTTGAAAGTTTTTTCGTAACTCGCAAGTTCAGCGCCGGTCGTTCCATCGAGGATGCGCAGGCTCGCCTTGTAGGGATGGCCCTTGACGATGCCCCGGAGATCGCCGGTCTGGAAGACATATTGCAACTGGCCGGGACGCGACGGCTGCTCGATCACCTGCTCGGGCGCGCCGTCCGGCACCTCAAAGCGGGCTTCGAGCTTGCTGCCTTCGGGCAAGGGTTTTTTCTGGCGCACCACGAAACCGTAATAGTGATTGGCGGTGCGATAGTTGAAGATGAAACCGCCGCCCACGAATTCGACATAGGGCTTCGCGGCATCGTCTTCGCAGCCTGCAAGCAGGCCGGCGCAAGCCAGCAGGAGAAGTCCCCGGCGTATCATGCTTCACTCTCGCGGCGATAGGGACTGCCAAGCAATCCCTCAGGTTTCAAAACCAGTATCAAGATGATGATACCGAACGCCGCGACGTCGCGGTAGGCCATGGGCATGGACGCCGTCCAGGCCGTCTCCAATGCGGCGAGGAAGAGCCCGCCGGCAATGGCGCCGCCGATGGTGCCGAAGCCGCCAATGATGGCGGCGAACATGGCCTTGAAGCCGAGCACCAAGCCCATGGAAAAACTAACACCGCCATAGGCGACCGCGACGATCCATCCGGAGATGCTGGCAAGCACGCTTGCCACCACGAAGGACCACTGGAACACAGTCCTGGTGTTGACGCCTGAGAGTTGCGCCAGAAGCGCGTTCTGCGCCGTGGCCCGCCACAGGCGGCCCGCCGCCAAATAGCGCATGCCCAGCAGCAGGACCGCCAAAGCCGAGGCGGCGGTGGCCAGCACGGCAATCTGGGTGAAGCCGATCTGCACGGGAAAGACGCCGCCCACGAGATCTATGCCGTTGCCAAAAAGGGGCGAGAGCCACTGGTCGCGGGCGTCTGATTGCAGGCGCATCACCTCCTGGATAATGATCGACAGGCCGATCGAGGCGATCATTATAGCCTGGCTGGGTGCCCGCATGACGGGCGCAAACACCAGGGCGTGTGTGGCGCTGCCAAGCGCTCCTGCCGCGACCATGCCGGCCACTAGCGCCACCGCCATTACCGCGAAACCTTCATTGCCGCCAAGCAAGGCCCAAAGTGCAGCATAAACAGCGGCAAAGGAGCCATAGGTCGCGAAATCGCCGAAGGATAGGATGATCCGGTTGGTGATGCCCTGCAGCAATGCATAGGCGGTGGCCAGCGTCACATAGAGGCTCGCCAGCACAAGGCCATTGAGAGCCTGTTGCAGCCAATAGGCGGGGATAACAGCGGAGATTTCCAAGGGGCGGGCCTATCGTGTGCTTTTCCCCTTCTCCCTTGGGAGAAGGAGGGGCCCGCCGCGGAACGCGGTGGGAGGATGAGGGGATCGTATGTTAATGAATAGCACGCAGGCCCTCACCTTCCCAAGCTTCGCTTGGGCCCCTTCCTCTCCCCGCAGGGGAGAGGAGAATTTAGTACAGTCCCCGCAGCAGGCGGTCGATATAACCGCGCTCCAGTTTCGGCAAGTTGTCGTTGGCGCGGGCGCGCAGCATGTCGAGAATCTCCCGGGCGCGGCGGATGGCCAGTTCGGTTGGCAGCATATTCTCCTTGGGGCCCGTATCCTCGCCGCGATAGGGCATGGGCCGGTTGAGCGGATCACGGCCTTCGCCCCGGGCCTCGCCGTGGCGGCCATAGCTGCCCTGCTGGCCCTGGCCTTGCTGCAGCAATTGCTGGGCCATGCCTTGGGCACCCTCGCGGAGTTTCGCCATGGCCTCGCCCTGCTGGTCAAGCGCACCGTCACGATCGGCGCCGCGGAGCGAACCTTCGGCGCCTTCCATGTTCTTTCCCGCCTCGCCCAGCGACGGCGGTGCCTCAAGGCCGTTCTGGCCCAATTGCCGCATCAGTTCCTGCAGGAGGGCGGTCAGACCCTGTTGCTGGCCGGCAAGCCCATCGGGTGAAAAGCGGTTGCCCTGGCTGCCCGACTGCTCTCCCTCCTGATCGGAAGGATCGCCATCGCCGGGCTGCATGCGCTGGGTATCGTCCATCAGGCCCTGCTGCTTCTGCATCAGCTCCGAAAGCTGATCGAGCATTTTCGAGAGCGGGGTTTCGCGTTGCGGCTGGCCCTGCTGCATTCCCGGTTGCAGATTGCGGAGAATCTCGTCGAGCTGCGACAGCATTTCGCGGGCCGCATCATTGGCGCCGCTCTGCGCCAGTTGCTCGATCATGTCGAGCATCTTGCTCAAGTCCTCGGGCGAGATCGCCTGGCCCTGCTGCTCGCCTTGCTGCAGATTGCCCTCGCGCATGCGCTTGTCCATCTCCTGCATGAGGGACTGCATGTAGCGATCCATGGCGCCGCGGAGCTTGTCCATGAGCTCGGCGATCTTTTCAGGGGAAGCGCCTTCCGCCAGCGCTCTTTCGAGTTCGCGGCGAAGCGCTTCCAGTTCGGCGCGGGCGCTGGCCATGTTGCCATCCTCGATGCCGACCGCCGTGCGCCACAGCATGTTGACGGCGACATCCACATCATCCTGGCTTGCTGTCGTCTTGAGGCGCGAGACGATGGCAGCGATGGCGAGAAAATTGCCGCTGCCTTCGATCAGGCCTTCAGGATAAGCGAGCAAAGCTTCCAGCATCTGTGCCACCTGGCCTTGCTGGTCCGGCTTCAGGATGAGATGGCGGCGTTGCTCGATCAGCGCCTTGGCCAACGGCTTAACAAACAAGC
>JBGTNZ010000040.1:0-3127 GCA_041742805.1 Aestuariivirga sp. | reverse complement strand
GATAATGACGGTCGCGAGGTTTTCCCAGGGGCCACGGCGGAGCCGCAGGAACTTTGAGAGATATGCGCTCATTTGCGCACCGCGCCGAAGGTGATGCCGCGCAGCAAATGCTTGCGGAGCAGCACTGTGAAGACGAGGATTGGAATGAGGAACAGCGTGGTGCCCGCGCCTACCGCCGGCCAATCCATGCCGCCTTCGCCGATGATGGTCGGAATAAAGGGCGGCGCCGTTTGCGCCGATCCCGAGGTGAGGAGGACGGCGAAGGCATATTCGTTCCAGGCGAAAATCAGACAGAAGATGCCGGTCGCTGCGATCCCCGTGGCGGCTTGCGGCAGCACAACCTTGAAGAAGGCCTGCAGGCGGGTGTAGCCGTCGATCATGGCGGCTTCCTCGTATTCCCGGGGGATTTCGTCGATAAAGCCCTTGAGCAGCCACACCGCCAGCGACACGTTGACCGCGGTATAGAGAAGAATCATGCCGAGTGCGGTGTCGGAGAGGCCGAGCTCGCGGTACATGAGATAGATGGGGATCGCCACCGCGATCGGCGGCATCATGCGGGTTGACAGGATGAAGAACAGGAGATCGTCGGCCAGCGGGATTTTGAAACGCGAGAAGGCGTAGGCCGACAGAACGCCGAGCGTGACTGCGAGGAACGTGGAGCCGAAGGCGATGATCAGGGAATTGACGAAGCGGGGCATGTAGTTCGATGCGCCGGCAATCACCATCTCGCGCTGCCGCGTTACTTTATCGCAAATGCCTTGGGGCGGGCCTAGCGCCTGGATATACTCGGACGTTTGCCGGGTGCGCGTGGTGAAGAGATTGCAGTAGCCTTCGAGCGATGGGTTGAACACGATCTTGGGCGGATAGGAAATCGAATCGGGCGGCGTCTTCCAGCCCGTGGCGAAGATCCACAGCAGTGGCACCATGGAAATGAGCGCGTACAAGATCACCACGGCGGCGGCCACGCGCTTGGCCGCGACTGTCGGCGCGACCACGGAATGAGCGGTGCTGAGGGTGGCGCTCATCGCTGCTTCACCCGGTTGAGGGCTTTCACATAAATATTTGCCAGTCCGAATACGGCGACGAAGAGAATGATGGCGAAGGCTGAGGAATAGCCGGTGCGGTAAGCTTCAAAGGCCTGGCGCTTGAGGGTGATCGACGCTAGCTCGGTGGTTGAACCTGGTCCGCCGCCGGTGAGCAGCGTTACCATGTCGAACATTTTGAAATTTTCGATGCCGCGGAACAGCACGGCCAGCATAATGAAAGGCATGGCCATCGGCAGCGTGATCGACCAGAACTGGCGCCACTTGGAGGCGCGGTCGACTTCGGCGGCCTCATAGATGTAGTCGGGGATAGAGCGCAGGCCCGCGAGGCAGATCAGCATCACATAGGGCGTCCACATCCAGGTATCGACGATGACGATGGCCCAGGGCGCCAGCGCCACCGAGCCCAGCATCTCGAAGGAAGATGCGGGAATGCCGGTGAAAAATGAGATGACGTGATTGAACAAGCCAATCTGCGGCTGGTACAGAAATTTCCAGAAATTGCCGACGACCGCGGGAGACAGCATCATCGGGATGAGGATGATGGTCGTCCATAGGGCATGGCCGCGAAACTTTCGGTCGATAAGATAGGCAAGGCCGAAGCCGATGAGCGTTTGAAAGAAGATGGTCCAGAAAACAAAATGAGCCGTGGCCTGCATGGCGGCCCAGACCTCGGGCGAGTTCAGAATGTCGCGGTACCATCGGAGGCCGACATTGACGACCGCCCGGTTGGGGCGGTTCGAGGCGTAGTTGGTGAAGGATAGATAAATCGTCCAGAACAGCGGGAAGATGTTGATCGCCAGCAACAGGATCATCGTCGGCGCGATGAACAGCCACGCGATGGCGCGATCCGAAAGTCCGCGCAACCCTCGGTGCGTAGCGGCGCGGTTGGAGATGGCATCAACGCTGGTCATTTTGAGTCCGTTCCCCCGCGAGCATCCCGAATGAATTCGAGGATGCCCGCTTTCAGGGATTCAGAATGCTAGAGCTTGCCTTCTTCCTTGAAGATGGCGGTCCAGTCGACAATCAGGCCGTCGAGGGCTTCCTTGGCCGTGCCCTTGTCGGCCACGATGTAGTCATGCAGGCGTTTCTGCATGGCCTGGAGGAGCGAGGCGTACGCTGGCTCCTGCCAGAAGTCCTGTACGCCGCCCATGGCCTCGAGGAATTGGGCCGCGAAAGGTTGCGAGTCTTTGAAGGCTGGATCGTTCAGCACCACGTTGTGAGCCGCATAACCGCCGAGCGCCCACCACTTCTTCTGTACTTCGGGCTGGGCGAACCATTTGATGTAGGCGAGCGCTCCTTCCATGTTGTCGGTGTTGGCGACAACCGAGATGCCTTGCCCGCCGAGCGTTGAAGCGGCGACTTTCTGGCCGGGATTGACGAAGAAGCCGGTCTTGTCGCCGACCTTTTCATCCTTGGCCATGCCGGGCATGAAGGCAAACCAGTTCATCATCATGGCGACCTGGCCCGATTTGAAGGCGTCGAGACCTTCGCCCATGTAGCTGTCGGTGTAGCCGGGCGGTGTGCAGCACTTGTAGATGGCCTTGTACATTTCGAGGCCCTTGACGGCATCCTCGGAATTGACCGCACCTTCCATGTCGTACTTGCCGGGGGTGGTCTCGTATTTGAAACCATAGGGATAGAGTGCCGAGGTGGCTCCCATGGTAATGCCTTCGGAGGCTCGCTCGGTGAAAATCGCCGCGCCGTAAACCTTCTGGCCGTCGATCTCGCGGCCTTGGAAAAATTCGGCCACCTCCTTCAGCTCTTCCCAAGTCTTGGGCGGAGCCAGGTCGCGGTTGTGCTTGGCCGTGAACTCGGCCTGCAGTTCGGGCTTCGCGAACCAGTCCTTGCGATAGAACCAGCCGTTGGCATCGCCCATGGCCGGCAGCGCCCAATAGTTCGGCGTGCCTTTGGGCCACGTCGAATAGGCATAGACGGTGGCGGGTGCAAAGTCGTCCATCTTGATTCCTTCCTTGTCGAAGAAATCATTGAGCTTCACGTAATAGCCGTTCTCGGCGGAGCCGCCGATCCATTGCGAGTCGCCGATCAATAGATCGCAGAGCTTGCCGCCGGAATTCAGCTCG
>JBGTNZ010000039.1:0-2918 GCA_041742805.1 Aestuariivirga sp. | reverse complement strand
CTTGATGTTATCGAGGATATAAAGAGAAAGAACGATGTGGAACATGGCGGAGCCGCCGTTCCGCAAAAACATGCCTATGGCCTGCCCGGTGAGTGTTTGGGTGGCCAGCGCCAGGGAGGCGATGAGCAGCAGCAAGGCGCCCAGGCTATAGGCCCAGCGCCGGCGCATGCTCCGGAGCACCAGGGGCAGCATAAGCGTCAGAAACAGCAGGGTGAGCGACACCAGGGTCGCCAATACGCTGACCTTCTGGCTCGACCCCAGAATATCATAGGCCTGCAGCGAGACGACGGTGACATTGAGAGACCGCGCAAAGGATTCGATCACGAAGATCGTTGCGAAGGTAAAAGCTCCGGCCTTTTGCGGCAGCGGCAAGGCGGAGAGTGCGGATTCGGGAGCCATGGCGGGATAGGCCAAGCAGCACGAGATGGCTAACGGGCACAAGTGCGAACAGATGCCGCACTGTCATGCGGGCAGCGCAAGGCTTGCTTGCGCTTCGCGCCGTCACGCTGCAATATTGCGCGCCATGAACAATTCCATGCGCCTCACCGCGGCCCACGTCAGCCTGGTGCACCGCGATATCGCCGATCCCGGCCCCCTTCCCGGCCTGGACCATTTCTCCGACGCCGACTACGAGGAGCATCTTGGCGAATTCCTGTCCCATCGGCCGGAAGGCCCCGTCGCGGTGTTCTGCTATGGTTCGCTGATCTGGAGACCCGCCTTTGA
The DNA here is from genome assembly GCA_041742805.1 of Aestuariivirga sp. Lineage (GTDB taxonomy): Bacteria > Pseudomonadota > Alphaproteobacteria > Rhizobiales > Aestuariivirgaceae > Aestuariivirga. The sequence goes on along the minus strand of JBGTNZ010000039.1, from coordinate 2,195 downwards.
ACCGGCGCGAATCAGGAGGGCCACGGCGCTGGGTTGGCACCGCTCTTTTTGCCTTCGGCTGGCGCGTTGGCGAGGAACAGTCGAGCAACCGGGCTTGATGATGCAGATCGACCGCGGCGGCACATGCGAGGGCGTCATCCACGAGATCGCCCCGGGAAGCGAAGTTGAGACGCTGCTTGGTTTGTGGCGCCGCGAGATGACGATCAAGCCCGCTGGAAATTTTCCACGCTGGATCGAGGTCGAGGTGGATGGGCAGCGTGGTCAGGCGATTGCCTTTACCGCCAATCCGGGACACCCGAACTATGCTGGTGTCCTCAACCCGGACGCCATTGCCGAACTGCTTGCGACCGCGTGCGGTCATTTGGGCAGTTGCGCTGAATATCTGCACCAGACCACCGCCGCCCTGGAGCGCGAAGGCATCCACGATCCTTATCTCTGGGATTTGCAACAGCGCGTAGCGGAGTTGATCGAGCAGCGTTTCCCGGAACTTGCCCCGTCCCCCGCCGCACTCTAGACAAAGCCCCATGCCATCTTCCGAAAAACAGCGGGTTGCGCTGATTTCGCTGCTTGCAAGTCTTGGGCTTGCGGTTTCCAAATTGGTGGCCGGGGTGATCACCGGCTCCCTGGGCATCCTGTCGGAAGCGATCCACAGCATCATCGATTTCGGGGCGACAGTGGTGACCCTGATCGCCATTCGCTGGAGCGATCAGCCCCCCGACGCTGAGCACCACTACGGGCACGCAAAGGCCGAAAGCGTGGCAGCGCTCATCGAGACCGGCCTGCTTTTTTTAACGACAGCATGGATCATTTGGGAAGCGATAAAACGGCTTGCTACGGGCCAAACCCATGTCGAGGTGACGTGGTGGGCCGCCGCCATCATCGCCCTCTCGATTATCGTCGATCTCAACCGGTCACGAGCGCTGGCCCGCGTGGCAAAAAAAACCTCGAGCGAAGCGCTGGAAGCGGATGCGCTGCATTTCTCGTCCGACATGTGGAGTTCGATCGTCGTGCTCTTCGGCCTCGCCGCCGTATGGTACGGCATCCCTTCGGCGGACCCGATTGCCGCACTTGTGGTGTCGTTCTTCGTGGCTCTCGCCGGTTGGCGCCTTGGAAAACGCACGCTCAACACGCTGCTTGATACAGCACCCGAAGGAGCCACGGAGAAGATCCGTGATATTGTCTCGAACACCGATGGCGTTCTATCGCTCAGGAGCCTCAGGCTCCGGCCCGCCGGCGCGACACTGTTCGTGAGCGCGGTGGTGGAAGTGGCCCGCACCATGCCCGTCGATGACATGGTGACGCTCAAGGAGTCCGTCCACGCCCGCATCCGCGAGGCTTTTCCAAAGGCCGACATCACGGTCGCGGCCAACCCCGTGGCGCTCGACAATGAAACCGTGTTGCAGAAGGTGATGCTGATCGCGGCCCGCCGCAATCTGGCGATCCACCATGTGACGGTGCAACAAATCAAAGGCAAGCTCGCCATCAGTTTCGACCTCGAAGTCGATGGCGCCACGGCGCTGGTTGAGGCCCACGAGACGGCCACCAAGCTCGAGAATGCAATTCGCCGCGAACTCGGCGGCGATGTGGAGGTGGAAAGCCATATCGAGCCTCAGCCCGAACATCTGCTTGAAGGCAACGAGGCGGCGGCCAAGGACAACACCGCTATCACCAAGGCCCTTGTTGGGCTGGCAGCGCGGGAAAAGCGGCTCAGCGACCTCCACAATATCCGCATACGCCAGACCGATCAGGGCGTCTTCGTGCATTACCACTGCATCTTTGCCGGCGAGGAGACGATCGATGATGTCCACGCCTGCATCGATCATATCGAGAACGGACTGCAAGAGAAGTTCCCGGAGATCCGCCGCGTTATCGCCCACGCCGAACCGGCGGGCCGGGCTAGGCACAGGATGTAATTCAGAATGGTTCGCACTTCCCCATATCTGTCATCGCCGGACTTGTTCCGGCGATGACAGATATGGGGATGGGTTGCCGGGATGAGCCCGGCAATGACAACTAGGTGAAGCATGCGGAAATTCACGCCCTCGGATTACCGTGTGATGCCGTGGAAGAATGGCGGGGGCACCACCACGGAGCTTTATATTGAGCCCGGCGGGGAAGCAGCTTTCCTGTGGCGGGTGAGCATTGCGGATGTGGCGGCGAATGGACCGTTTTCGATCTTCGCGGGCTATGACCGC
>JBGTNZ010000038.1:0-6304 GCA_041742805.1 Aestuariivirga sp. | reverse complement strand
TCGCCTGGGCCTCGGCCGCCGTGTTGCAACTGCAATCGCTCTCGAAGGATTGGACCGGCGCCGCCGCGACACTTGCCCAGCAAGCCAAGTCGGGATTGCTCACCGGCGCAGATGGCAGCCGTAAACAGTCCGCCATGCTGGCTGCCGAGGCGCTCGCCTTCGAAGACACTGCCCCCACGAGCGCGCTGAACCTTGCAACGCGCGCCCACAAGTTCGATCCCGGGCTCGTTCCCGCCGCCCTGGTCGCCGCCCGCATCCACATCGCCCAAGGCTCGCCCCGCAAGGCGAACCGCATCCTTCGCGATGCCTGGAGCCGTTCTCCTCATCCAGATCTTGCCCAGGTCCATGCCTATCTGAAACCCGGCGATGGACCGGAGGCACGTTTTGAACGGGTGCGCGATCTTGTGAAAGAGAATGCCGGTGCTCTGGAGAGCGCCTATGCGCTGGCCCGCGCCGCCGCCTCTGCCCAGCGCTGGGATGTTGCCCGCAAAACGCTGGAACCCTATTTGGCGGATCAGCCGCAGGCTCGTCTTTGCGTTCTGATGGCCGATATCGAAGAGGGCCAGGGCGACAGGGGCCGGGCTCGCGAATGGCTGGCCCGCGCCGTGAAGGCTCCGCGCGATCCCATGTGGGTATCCGATGGCGTGGCAAGCCCCCGCTGGACGCCCGTCTCCCCCGTATCCGGCGAAATCGTCCCCTGCGAATGGAAACCGCCTTTCGACATGCCCGCGGAAGACGACCGCATCCCCGAGCCGCCGCCTCTCGCAGCCAGTGCCCCGATGAAGCCGCAAGCAAAGCCCGTGGAGCAGCCGCGCACCGTTGAATATGTAAGACCGCCGGACGACCCGGGCCTGGAACTGGACGCTCGCCGGGCCGCCGTCAGCGATGGTTGAAATACGAGGCAAAACCGTTTATCGCTCGCCCCGTCAGTAGCCGCATAAGTTGCGTGTTCGATGCGCGCAACGACACTCCCTTTGCAAAGTTTCGTTGATTGCACGTTAGATATTGGATTTTCAGACGTAGTATCTCGACCTCTACGGCGTGAAATTCAAGCTTCCAAAAAATTGATATCCGGCGTGTAGATAGGGTTGGTCGATGCCACCTTGTTCCTTATATCCACCTTTTTGGTCACGCGGCACATGCACAAGAATGTGACCCGAGCTATGAGCCAACTCATGTGTTTCTATCGCTTCAGATGTCGATTGCGCCGCGGTTTGGGTAACGACCAGCATACGTTGAGGTTCAGCGCGAGTAATAGGCGAGGAATAGACGAACCGCGTCGGCTGCAATTGAGTATAGTGAGACTCAACAGGGGGACCGATTAGATTCTTGCGCTTTATTTGAATTCATCTAACGTGTGTTGTGATAAGTCAGACTAGAACCGAGGAGGCTAATCGCGATGCGAACGACTTTGGCTGTCATGCTGCTAAGTTCTTTTGTTCTAAGTCCCGCGCTAGCCGCAGGAGAATGCAGAAACAAAACACCGCTGTCAGAAAGAATCAAATGTGTTGAAAAGAAAGTTGATACGTTAAATGCCAGATTAGATGAATTCAATACTGTAAATATAAAAAGTGAAAAGACCAATGAATGCATTTATGCGGCCGCTGATCACGGCGTTTCCATGCAGAAATGTAACGAAAACCCACAGGGTCAAAATAACTGGAACTTTGTCAAGGTTAAGTAAGCAGTCAATATGCTTCTAGCCGCTGTTGAGTTAGAGGCCGTGGGGCTGGTACCGAACACGGTATCAAGCCCCATCTCGCCCGGAGGATAAACCCCCCAGCTTTCGCCTCACCCGGTGCGGTGCTGCCGCCATCGCCTCGGCATAGCCGCCGGTCAACCCTGTGGAAGTTTCGCGCACCATTGAATCCTGACGATCCGGGACTGGAATTGGATGCTCGCCGCACCGCCGTCACCGATGGTTGAAATAGGCGTCAAAACCGTTTATCGCTCGAACCGCGAGTAGCCGCTTTAGCTCAGCCGGTAGAGCACCGCATTCGTAATGCGGGGGTCGCGTGTTCGAGTCACGCAAGCGGCACCATTCTTCTTCAGAAAAACTAACTCAGCTCTCGACCGGTTGATTGACCACCCGCGTTCCATCCGCCGCCAGCCGCGAGATGATTTCGAGCTTGATCCGTTCGGCCTCCGCGGCATTCACATTCCACGCCGAGATGCTGTGCTTAAAACCTTCATAGCGCCCCGCCTTGAGCCAGGCACAGAGCGCTTCATGGTCGGGCTTTGAAATTTCCTTCGGCCGCTTTGAAGCCAGCTTGAAGACATCCGTCAGCGAAACGCCCTTCCATATATGGACGAACGTGGTGCCGTTGCGCTCGATCAAACCAACCGACATTTCCCCCCAAAGCCCCGCCGCCTTTTGCGCCTCCTCATGCGCCATCCGCCGGCCCCTGAGCGCCTCGTTGCGGCCCTGGTTATCGGCAGCTCCGAATTTCTGCTCGGCCTTTCGGTTGGATGCGGATTTGGACAAGTTCATTTCAATTCCTTTCCGGTTCGGCCAATTGGCTTTCCGATACAACGCGGTCGAATGCTTCGAATTCGTGCTTAACTTGATAACTCGGTTCAAGGCCTTCATTCGGCATGACGCGAACCACGGTATATAGCCCTGGGGCTTGGCCCTTTGGCGAACGCAAATCCTTCAGAAGATGCAGGGATTGCCCCGCTGAAAACCGTGCCGCTATCATTGTACCTCGCTAACAAACCTCTATATGCGCCTTCGAGGCGCAAATAGCGACCTTTTTGCGCTGCCGCTTGGTGTTTGCCGGGCTAACTGTTATACGGGCGCGAAATTCGGAGCGACAGACATGGCATTTCCGCCGAACTACAATCAGGACCGGACGAACCGCGCCCGCAACAAGGCGCGCAAGGCGCTGGAGAAGCAATTGCGGCGCGACGAGAAGTCAGCACTCCGCAAGCAGGATCGTCCGGGTACGGAGGGCGAAGCCGCGTCCGAGAAAGAGGAGCAATCATAGTGGCCAAGAAGAAACCCCGCGTCGACGACAGCACCGTCCTGTTCGATGTCGTCTATGACGATGGGACCAAAAGCTCCCGCCGGCGGGTTTCTGCCGCGGAAATATCCGGTCACGATAGCGGCGATGACCATGCGAAGACGGTGATCATGGCCCAGGATCGCAAAATCTCCGATGTCTCGGGCCGCGATCGCGGCTCTATCCGATCGATTGCCCGCTCGGCAACTTAAGACGGAAGTTGCCGCCGCCGGGCCTCGCGGAATGACACGAGCTGTTTGCTCTCTTCATCCCAAAGCGTCAGCCGGACGCACATGAGGCTCTGCCACAACGTCACGCGCCCCACCTCCTTCAATTCCGGATGATCCTTCAAAACCTGCGGCAGCCGGTGAAACGGAATGCGGGCCGAAAGGTGATGTAAATGATGGATGCCGATATTTCCCGTTATCCACATCAAGGGGCGCGGCAGATCATAGTATGAGCTGCCGTGCAGGGCGGCGGTCTCATGATTCCAGTTTTCGCTCCGCTCCCAATGGGTTCTGTCGAACTGGTGTTGGACATAAAACAGCCAGACACCCACCGATGCGCCGATGACCACGATTGGCAGCTGCACCATGAGAAATGCCGGAAGCCCGATGAAGTAAATCAACGGCGCGGAAAGGACGGCGATCCCAAGATTGGTCGAAAGCACACTCACCCACGGCTGCCGTCCAAGTTTCATCGCTCCGATCGGCAGCCGGTGCCGCAAGAGAAACAAATAGGCAGGCCCAAGCCCAAACATGACAAGCGGGTGGCGATAGAGCCGGTATCGCAAGCGGCCCAACCATCCCAAGGCGCGATATTCGCCGATGGTCAGCGTATCGATATCGCCCATCCCGCGCCTGTCGAGATTGCCGGAGCCGGCGTGATGAAGCGCATGGGAATGACGCCAGTGATCATAGGGCGTCAGCGTGAGCACGCCGACGGCACGGCCCACCCAATCATTGGCGCGCCGCGAGGTGAACATGGCGCCATGGCCGCAATCATGCTGGATCATGAACAGCCGCACCATCAGGCCGGCCGCGGGAATGCTTGCCAAAAGCGCCAGCCACGGGCTCACCTGCAAAAGGGCCCAGGTCACAATCCACATGGCGCTGAAGGGTAAGAGGGTGATCGCGATCTCAAAGATCGCGCGGCGATTGTCGGGAGATTTGTAAGGCGCTAGCCGCGAAACCCACGTCTGCGAGACGCCGGTCACGCTAAATAATTCTTCAAGGGATGTCACTTTCTGCTGCGCCGGGATGAACGCTACGCGAGGCTGCGCAACCTCATATCATGGAACGCACCCGTAACGGCAAGGATTTTTGCAGGGCACCGGGCAAGGGCTTGTGTTGTCGGACCAAAGCGCCTATGTAGGGCCCATCGAGATTCCGGCCGATAGGCTCGGCTCCGCACTTTCGGTCATTCCAGGTGCCTTAGCCCTACCCCTCATATCCAGAACATCGATAGGTGTCGACGCGCACGATGCGCGTATGCATCTTCTAAGGCTCTTGCATCTTGAAAGGAATAGTTATGCAAACAGGTGTCGTAAAGTGGTTCAATGCGCAGAAGGGTTTCGGTTTCATTCAGCCGAACGCTGGCGGACCCGACGTGTTCGTGCACATCAGTGCGGTTGAACGCGCGGGATTAAGCGGTCTCAATGAAGGCCAGAAGGTCTCCTACGAAATCGTCGCCGATCGCCGCACGGGTAAATCCTCGGCGGATCGTCTGCAGGCCACGACCTGATACAATCTGGCTCTAATCCCGTCGACCGCGGATGTACCGGCGGCGGAATTGAGCCCGAACGGAACCGATTCTCCCGGGCATTTGCTGCCCGGTTTGTCAGCGCCGGTTCCAGGGAACCGCGTCCTTCACACGAAGGACGCGGAGCTCGCCTCATCTAAATCAAGGGCAAAGCCATGACGGACAAGACCAATATCTTCATGTTCAGATCCGGCAAGTCTGAAGCGCTTCACGGTTTCGCCGCCACCTCGTCGGGCGACCGTTTGCCGCAAAAATTTGGCCCATGGGCTGGAATTGGCGTGGTTCGTCCCGATCAAACACCACCCCACGGCCTTCGCCGCGACGCCATCGAATCGGGGATTGCCGTTAACGGCTATCAGCTTTGGCGAAAAAAGAAGACCCAAACATCATAACATAAGGCCACCGCATGCAGGTTTTCGTAAGAGACAACAACGTCGATCAGGCCCTTAAAATCCTGAAAAAGAAAATGCAGCGCGAAGGCGTGTTTCGCGAGATCAAGCAGCACGCGGCCTATGAAAAGCCCTCCGAGCGCAAGGTGCGCGAAAAGGCCGAGGCCATCCGCCGCTCGCGGAAGCTCGCCCGCAAGAAAGCCCAGCGCGAAGGCTTGCTCCCCATGCCGAAATTAAAACCTCGCGTGCCGCGCCGCCCCGATCTTTTTGCCGATCGGCCGATGACGCCGCCTCTCCTGTCAAGATAAGGCCCTAAACCGGCACAGGCCGGCAACAAGCCGTTAATCATTATTTTCCTGATCGAAACGGTTTGGAAACCCGCCTCATCCATGATGATCGAGGCAGCAAACCCGTGCAGGGGAAAAGCGCCAAGCCTGGTCCGGGATTTGGGTACAGCGTACCCGGTGCCAAGAAATTACGGGGAGCTTCCTTGGAAGCTCCCCGTTTTTAATTAGGCGGCTTTCCTGGCTTCCAGCGCTGCGGGAGCGCTACCCTTGATGGCGACCCGGCGCGGCTTCAGCGCCTCCGGCACTTCGCGCTTCAGCGAGATGTGAAGCAGGCCGTTGTCCAGGCTGGCGCCTTTGACCTCGACATGGCTCGCAAGCTGGAACCGGCGCTCAAAGGCGCGGGCGGCAATGCCTTGATGGAGGTATTCGAACTTCGCTTCGCCGTTGACGGTCTTTTTGCCTGTGACGCTCAGCGAATTGCCTTCGACGTCGATAGCAATGTCGTCGGGGCCGAATCCGGCAACCGCCATGGTGATGCGGTATTCATCCTCGCCCAGGCGTTCAATATTATAGGGCGGATAGGCCGGGGTTTCCGACGATGAACCTTCGTCGAGCATCCGGGCCAAGCGGTCGAAGCCGACGGTTGAGCGGTAGAGGGGGGTCAGATCAAACATGGGTCACATTCTCCTTGAGCAATGTTTACGTTCATGCCCGCGAAAAGCCGGGCGTTATCTCGCGAGCCTGGGATACAGCGCTCGCAAGGCCGAGATAATTTTTCCCGAACGGATTTCAAGGGGCGGGCCGAAAGTGAACGGCGAATGAACGAAGCCGCCAGATGCCGTTCAGCAAGTTTTTGTCATGATCC
>JBGTNZ010000037.1:0-4475 GCA_041742805.1 Aestuariivirga sp. | reverse complement strand
CGGATCATGCGCTCATCTTGCGTGAGCCCGCTTTCGAGGTCGAGCGGGTCTTCCCAATTGAAGTCTGCGCTTTCGGCCATGCTTGAACCCCCGGTGAATGCGCCCCTTAAGAGCGCCTGTCCGGCCGCTTGTCAATTCGGGGGGCCGCGAAATTTCCCCCGGGGTGGAACCGCAGCCCGTTCGCGCCGGTTTAGCTGGAGGGACAAAGGAGCATTCCATGGTTCAGAAGAGTTCATCGCGCCAGGCAGAGGCCGAGGGCCGCCGTATCCAGGAAAAGGCCGACCGCCTTGAAAAGCCCGAAAGCAAAAGCGAAAAGCCCATGCAGGCTGGCCAGCGCGATTATCCCGCGAAATTCCCGGCCCAACATCTGAAGAAACCGGGCTTGGAGGCCGATCTAAAGTCTGCCCCAATGTTTGAAGCCCCGGAATACCGGGGCTCCGAGAAATTGCGGGACATGGTGGCCCTTATTACGGGCGGCGACTCCGGCATCGGCCGCGCCGTGGCGGTTCTCTATGCACGCGAAGGCGCCGACGTCGCCATTGTCTATCTTTCCGAACACGAGGACGCGGAAGCGACCAAGGAGGCCGTGGAAGCAGAAGGCCGGCGGTGCCTCTTGATTGCGGGCGATGTCGGCAAGGCGGAGTTTTGCAACGAGGCGGTGGAGCAGACGGTCGCAGAGTTCGGCAAGCTCGACATTCTCGTCAACAACGCCGCCTTCCAGCAGCATGTGGGCGATATCCTCGATTTGAGCGACGAACAATTCGACCGCACGATGAAGACCAACCTCTACGGCTATTTCTACATGGCCCGCGCCGCCGTCCCCCACCTCCAGCCGGGCAGCTCCATCATCATGACAGGCTCAGTCACCGGCATTTTGGGAAGCGCCAAGCTCCTCGACTATTCGATGACCAAGGGCGGCATCCACGCCTTTGCGCGTTCACTCTCCTCGCATCTCATCGAGCGCGGCATTCGCGTCAACGCCATAGCGCCGGGGCCGGTGTGGACCCCCCTCAACCCCGCCGACCAGCCCGCCGAAAAGGTCAAGAAATTCGGCGCCGACTCCGCCATGAAACGCGCCGCCCAGCCCGAAGAAATCGCCCCGGCCTTCGTCTTCCTGGCGGCGCCGTCGTGCTCCAGCTACATCACCGGCGAACTGCTGCCGATCATTGGGGGGTACAACGAGTAGGCTAGCGCTCAAGCGCCTCATATCCCGCTTCGCGCTGGTGGCGGATGGCCAGAATGACGACACGATTGGCCAAAGCATCGATCCGGTACAGGGCAATATAACCGGCCGCTCCGAAAGGTATCACGAGCTCGCGAAGCGCCGGATGGGCCAGAGCCGGCCGCCCGATCGCAGAATGTTTCGTTAGAATTCGAAAAGCAGAAAGAATGGCTGCAACGGCGCGGTCTCCCACATCAGGATCTTTTCTCTTATAGAAATTTAGAAATTTGCCGATTTGCCGGGCGGCCGTCCGCGAGATGACTACTTCCGCCATGGCGGCAGCGGGGCGGCGTTCTTTGACGCCCAAGCCTCCAGGTCTCTGAGGCTGAGATGCAAGCCGGTTTCCCTATAGTCCTTCCAGGCCGCTTCCGCCTCTTTGTAGAAGGCCAATCGCTTTTCCTCGCGTGAGATGTACTCCGTGATGGCTTCCCGCATCAGAAAGTGGGGGGAACGACGTTTCACCTCCGCAAGATAAGCAAGTCTCTGGCGCTCAGTGTCCTCAAGCTTGATAGAAACGGCTTTGGCCATTGCTGTTCCAAGTATTAAATGGTATTACCTTTATATACTTCTTACCTAGAATACTCAATCCCAACTACCTTCAGCCCAAATGTATAAACCAGCGCCACTTCCTTCAGCTTGTCAAAACGGCCGGTCTTAGGCGAGTAATTTCCAATTATACCTTCCCCCCTGGCGGGGGAAGGTGGCGCGAAGCGCCGGATGAGGGGGCTGCTTCAGCGAGTCAGATGCCGGGCGAACGGACTCGCTGAACCAGCCCCCTCATCCGTCTCGCGCCTACGGCGCGATCCACCTTCCCGAGGGGGGAATCGATTGTCGCAATTGATTAGCGCTTGGCCAAAAAGCGGCCGGTGTTAGGAAAGCGATTTGGAAGAGCCTGTCAATCCAACCACCTTCATCCCAAACGCATAAACCAGCGCCACTTCCTTCAGCTTGTCGAAGCGGCCGGAGACGCCGCCGTGGCCGGCACCCATGTTGGTTTTGAGCAGCAAGAGATTGCCGTCGGTCTTCAGCTCACGAAGTCTCGCCACCCATTTAGCGGGCTCCCAATAGGTCACGCGTGGATCGGTGAGGCCGCCCACCGCGAGAATGTGCGGATAGGCCTTTCCTTCCAGCCGATCATAGGGCGAATAGGCGGCGATGGCCTCGTAAGCCATTTTGTCCTTGATGGGATTTCCCCATTCGGGCCACTCGGGCGGCGTCAGCGGCAGCGTGTCGTCGAGCATCGTCGTCAACACATCGACGAAGGGCACCTCGGCAATGATGCCGCGAAAGAGCTCGGGCGCCATGTTGGCGACGGCCCCCATCAACATGCCGCCAGCGCTGCCGCCCTGGGCTACGATATTGCCCCGGCGCGTCAGGCCCGCCGCGATCAGGTGTTCAGCACAGGAAATAAAATCCCTGAACGTGTTGGTTTTCTTTTCGAGCCTTCCAGTTTTATACCAGCGCCGGCCTTTCTCTTGCCCGCCCCGGATATGGGCCACTGCATAAATAAAGCCTCGATCAACCAGCGACAGAATGTTGGTGTTGAAGCCCGCGGGAATCGATATGCCGTAGGAGCCATAGCCATAAAGCCACAGCGGTGCCAAGCCGTCGAGCTTCGTGGTCTTGCGGTAGAGCAGGGTGACGGGGATTTCTTCCCCGTCATGGGCCTTCGCATGAACACGTTTCGTCACATAGTTCGCCGGCTCATGCCCGCTCGGCACCTCCTGCGTTTTACGAAGCACGCGGACGCGATCGCGCATGTTGTAATCGAACACCTGCGTGGGCGTCGTCATGGACGAGTAAGTGAAGCGCAGCATATCGGTGTCATATTCGCGCATCTCGCCGAAGCCGAGCGAATAGGCTTCCTCGTCGAAAGCGATTGAATGCTCTTCACCAGAGTTCATATCGCGCACCACGATGCGCGGCAGCGCGTTCTCGCGCTCCATGCGCACCAGCCAGTTCTTGAGCACGACCGTGCCGATAATCAGGCAGCCCGGCCGGTGCGGCACGAGATCGGTCCAGTTTTCAGGCTGCGGATCGGCGATGGGTGCCATCACGATCTTGTAATCTTCAGCCCCGTCGCGATTGGTCTTAATGATGAAGCGGTCGTTCCAGTGTTCCACATCATATTCAATTCCGGGAACGCGGCCCGCGATCAGTTTCGGTGCGTCATGGGGCCGGCCCGAGTTGATGATCCACACCTCCGACGTATCATGGTCGTGAATGTCGATGGCGATGAAAGCGTCCGACTGGGTTTTCCCAACGCCGCTGAACATGCCTGTGTCTTTTTCCTCAAACACCAGGCGGTCCGCCGATTGCGGTTGGCCGAGGACATGATGAAAGGTCTTCAGCGGACGATGGTTCTCGTCCTGCAGCGTATAAAAATAGCTTTTCCCGTCCGCGGCCCAGGTGGCGCCGCCCGCGGTGTTGTGCAGCACATCGCCCTGGTCCGTCCCCGTGGCCACATCGCGAACGCGCAACTCATAGAACTCGGAGCCCAGGTCGTCGAATGCCCAGGCGGCAACTGCATGGTCCGGCGACATGGCGATGCCGCCGAACCGGAAATACTCGCGGCCTCGCGCGAGTTCGTTGCCATCGAGCAAAAGCTGTTCAGGCCCCGCCATGTCGCGGCTCTTGCGCACCAGGCGTGGATGCTGGCCGCCCGTCACGAAAGAAGAATAATACGCATACGGACCATCCGGCGCGGGCACCGAAGAGTCGTCTTCCTTGATGCGGCCCTTCATTTCAGCGAAGAGCCTCTCTTGCAGCGCCCCTGTATCCGCCATCACCGCTTCCTGATAGGCGTTCTCGCCTTCGAGATAGGCGCGGATATCCTGGGGAAGCAGCGAAGGGTCGTGCATCACCTCCTGCCAGTTTTGGGCCTTCAGCCAGCGGTAATCGTCGCGCTTCTCATAGCCGTGCCAGGTCTCGGCATGGGGGCGCTTCTCCGCCCGTGGCGGCTTCACATCCTGTTTTGCCATGAATCAGGCTTTGTCCGGCTTGAACGCGAGAGCCGCGCCGTTGATGCAGTAGCGCTGCCCCGTGGGTTTGGGGCCATCGGGAAAAACATGGCCGAGATGCCCGCCGCAGGCATCGCAATGCACCTCAGTCCGTCGCATCAGCCACGAACGGTCCTCCTTCTCGGCCACGGCGCCATTGGCCACGGGCGCATGGAAGCTGGGCCAGCCGGTGCCGGATTCGAACTTGGTGGAGGAAGGGAACAATTCCCTGCCGCAGCCCGCGCAGATGAACA
>JBGTNZ010000036.1:0-1837 GCA_041742805.1 Aestuariivirga sp. | reverse complement strand
GAGTTGTGCGATGAACTGGTGGCGGGTGCCATTGCCGCAATCGAGCGTGCAGGGGCCACGTGGGAGCGCGTCGCGGTGCCGGGTGCTCTCGAAATTCCCGGCGCCATCGTTATGGCGTCCAAGGGCTACGATGGTTTTGTCGCGTTGGGTTGCGTGCTGCGGGGTGAAACCACGCATTACGAGATTGTATCGAATGAAAGTGCTCATGGCCTGATGGACCTCACCATGAAGGGCCTCTGCATCGGCAACGGCATCTTGACCTGCGAGAATGAAGCGCAAGCCTTGGAGCGCGCCACAGTCAGCGGCATGGACAAGGGCGGTGCGGCCGCCGATGCAGCGCTCGCCATGATCCGCTTCTCCCGCGCCATGAAGAAGGCTCGCGCCACGTGAGCGAGAAACGCAGGCCTAAGCCGGTTGAACGCGCCGCTGCGAGATTGGGCGCGGTGCAGGCGCTCTACCAGATGGATATCGCCGGAAGCGATTTGGGCGAGACGCTGGCGCAATTTACCACGCGCGCGGCGGGAGAAAATTTCGAGGGCGGCCAGTGTGGCGAGGCTGATTACAAGTTTCTCAAGGAGATCGTCGATGGCACGGTCCGCGAGCAGCACACAATCGATCCCACCGTCGATGCCATTCTCGACAAGGGCTGGCCCATTCACCGGCTCGATGCGACGGTGCGGGCGATCCTCCGTGCCGCGGGCTATGAGCTGATGTTCATGGATAAAGTTCCAGCCCGCGTGGCGATCAGCCAATATGTCGATGTCGCCTCCGCCTTCTTCGACGGCGAGGAGCCGGGATTCATCAACGGCGTGCTGGATCGGCTCGCCCGCCAGCGGCGGCCTTCGGAGTTTGCCGCGTGACCGCTATTCCGGTGCACGACGACGCGCCCGCCCGCCGTATCGCTCTTATTTTGGCGGTGGCCCAGGCACTCTATGGTGCTGCGGCCACGATAATGATCATCACCGCGGGACTCGTGGGCGCCCAGCTTTCCAGCGATCCGTCGTGGGCGACGCTGCCCGTTTCCGCCTTCGTCATAGGCACGGCGCTGACCACATTGCCGCTATCGCTTCTGATGCGGCGCATCGGGCGGAGGGCCGGTTTCCTGATCGGCTCGCTTGCGGGAACGATGGGCGGACTATTGGGCGTCTATGCGATTTACCAGCAGAGCTTCGGGTTATTTCTTGCCGGCGCGTTTCTTGTCGGCGTTTATCAAGCGTCGGCCTCTTACTATCGCTTCGCCGCCGCCGACATGGCCAGCCCCGCCTTCCGCCCCAAGGCGATTTCTTGGGTTATGACGGGCGGAGTCGTGGCGGCGCTCATCGGCAGCGGGCTTGTCATCGTCACAGTGGATTTGCTGGCGCCCGTGATCTTCGCGGGAAGCTGGGCGGCGATGGCTGCCATTGCCTTGCTCTCCTCCGTCGTCCTCATGACGCTCGATATTCCGCCTCCGGAGGAGAAGGTGGGCGGGATCCCGGCGCGGCCGCTCCTCAAAATCGCCAGCCAGCCCCGCTACATCGTGGCGGTCGCCACTGGCATGCTGTCCTATGGCGTCATGAGTTTGGTGATGACGGCAACCCCGGTCGCCATGATCGCCTGCGGGTTCACTGTGCAGGATTCAAGCTGGGTCATCCAGTGGCATGCGCTGGCCATGTTCGTTCCCAGCTTCTTTACCGGCCACCTTATTTCGAGGTTCGGCGTCGAGCGCATCGCCGCCATCGGTATGGTGCTGCTGGTCGGTGCCGCCATCGCCGGTCTGCTAGGCATACATTTCGGGAATTTCGCCGTCGGCCTGATTCTCTTGGGCCTCGGCTGGAATTTCGGTTTCATCGGCGGCACC
>JBGTNZ010000035.1:0-4595 GCA_041742805.1 Aestuariivirga sp. | reverse complement strand
GCCATTGGCATTGTCGAAAATATGCCGGACGGCAACGCCCAGCGGCCGGGGGATGTGGTGAAATCCATGTCAGGTCAGACGATCGCCGTCCTCAACACTGACGCCGAAGGCCGCCTCGTGCTGGCCGACGTGCTGTGGTATATTCAGGATCGGTTCAAACCGAAATTCATGATCGATCTTGCTACTCTAACTGGCGCTATTCTCGTGGCGCTGGGCAAGGAGCATGCGGGCCTCTTTTCTAATAATGATGAACTGGCCAATCGCCTTTCGGAAGCGGGTTATGCCACGGCGGAGAAAGTCTGGCGCATGCCGCTTACGCCCGAATACGACAAGATCATCGACCATGACGTGGCGGACGTGAAAAATACCGGCGGCCGCAACGCCGGCTCGATCACTGCCGCGCAATTCCTGCAACGTTTCGTCAATGGGGTACCATGGGCTCACCTCGATGTAGCGGGGACTGCCATGGATTCCCTGAAGAACGCCATCAACCAAAGCTGGGGCTCCGGCTGGGGCGTGCGCCTGCTCAACCGCCTTGTGGCGCAACACTACGAAGGATAACTCCTCGGCAGGCGGCTTTGCCACGTCTTGACTCTTCCAATGCAAGAGCTAGAACAAAATGAGAACATTGGATTTTAATCATGTATTATGGACCGGCGCGCGGACCGCGGGCGGAAAGTTTGGGCATCGCCTCGATTGGCCAACGGAAAGATATTTCCAGCCTTGTCAATATTTTGCGTCTCCATATTGGGCGTATAGAACATAGCCAGCCAAAATTTGCCGAGTTGCCTATACAGCCTTGGTTTCTTGGTGTTCCTGCCATTGACGGTCATTTATCGCTCCACGGCTTAACCCGCACCGGCCTTCATGATGTGACCCCCCAGGCCTATGGCGATACGCCAGCGGCCATGGGCTTTGCCCTCGCCCTGACGCTTCGCTGCCTGGCTTCGGAACGCCGACCACTGCTCTGGTGCAGGCTCGCCCGCGAGGAACGCGAATACGGCAAACTCTATGGTCATGGCCTCGAAACCCTGGGCCTTGTTCGCAACCGCTTCCTCACCGTCACGCTGAAAAAACCGGCGGCACTGCTGTGGACCATGGAGGAGGCGCTGAAATCGGGTGCCCTCGCACTCGTCATCGGCGATGCCGATCCAAAGCATGCAAGCCTGACCGTAACGCGCCGCCTCTCTCTTGCAGCCCATGCCGGAAAATCGGCGGGCCTTCTGATTTTTTCGAAACCTTGTGGAGCCGCCACCGCCAGTCACACCCGTTGGATGACCTCGGCCAGAAAATCGCGTGCGCCTCCCTACGATCTACAGGCCCCGGGGAATCCGGCTTGGGATGTTGAATTGATCCGCGCCCGGGGTGGCAGGCCCGGCGCATGGAGTGTGGAATGGCACAATGCGACGCATCGTTTCGATCTGGTTCCCGGAATTCAGCCTGGAGGGCTTCATCCGTGGACGGATGAAGGCTGGCAAATCCCCACTGCCGGGAGACATGCCCTTCGCGCTGGTTGAGACAGGAGCCAAGGGCCTCCGCCTTGCTGCCGTCAATGCCGTGGCGAAAAACTTGGGCCTCCTCCCCGGCCAGAGGCTGGCGGATGCGCGCGCCGCGGTTCCTGGCCTCCTCACGGAACGCCATGAGCCCGGACACGACAGGGCGAGCCTGTTAGGCCTCTGCCACTGGATGGAACGATATAGCCCCTGGGTCTCACCCTCGCCGCCCGATGGCATATTGCTCGACGTAACGGGCATTCCTCATCTTTTCGGTGGCGAGCCCCAGATGCTGGCCGCGATGCGCCAGCGCCTTGCCGGATATGGCTACACGGCTCAGGCAGCCATTGCCCCAACCATCGGCGCCGCCTGGGCGCTTGCCAGGTATGAGGGTGAGCGATTGGAGGTTTTGCCTGTTGAGGCCCTTCGCATCGATGCCGATGCGGCCCGCACATTGCGCCGCCTCGGCTTAAAGACCATCGGCTCCCTCCTTGCCATTCCGCGCGCATCGCTTGCCCGGCGCTTTCGTGGTGAGACGAGCGCGGAAAACATATTGCTTCGCCTCGACGAAGCCACAGGGCACCGCGAGGAAGTTTTGAATCCCCTCGCTCCGCCCTCGTCCTTCATAGCCCATCGGGCGTTCATGGAACCTGTTATCACGTCCGAAGGTCTGGAGATGGCTCTTACTGATCTCATCACCGCGCTCATCGGCGACCTCGAGAAAAAATCCCAAGGCGCCACGCGCTTGACCCTCAAGCTCTTCCGCACCGATGCTTCACGTGTAGAAATTCCAGTGGGTCTCTCCGCGCCAACGCACGATCTGCGCCATCTCCTGCGCATCCTGAAACCCAAACTCGAAATCATCGATGCGGGTTTTGGCATCGATGCCATGACACTGGAGGCTTGCGAGACAGGGCCTGCGATCGTTCAGCAATATGGCTTCATGGAGAATGGAAATTCCCTTGGCCTCGAACTGCTGAATGATCGGGTGATGAACCGTCACGAGACGGAGATTGCAGCCCTTCAACCTGTGGAAAGCCACATTCCGGAGCGGGCGGAGCTACCTCAATTCCGTCACCCCGGCGAAAGTCGAGATCACAGAGCACGACGCCCAATCCAACAGAAAAACAACCGCCCCCTTCTCATTTTCGACCGGCCTGAAGCCACGACAGTCATCGCTGCCGTTCCCGATGGCCCGCCCATGCGCTTCACCTGGCGACGCATCACCCGCCGCGTCGTGAAATCCCAAGGGCCCGAGCGCCTTGCGCCGGAATGGTGGCGATTGAACGAAAACGGGAACCCCCGCGATTATTATACGGTCGAGGACGAGCAGGGCCGCCGCTATTGGCTCTATCGCGAAGGGCTTTATGGCGAGGTGGAGGGCGCTCCGCCCAAATGGTTTGTCCAAGGATTATCGCCATGACTGCTTACGCCGAACTCCAGTGCATGACGAATTTCTGCTTCTTGCGCGGCGCCTCGCATCCGGAAGAATTGATTATCCAGGCGAAGCACTTGGGCCTTTCCGCTCTCGCCGTCACCGATTGCAACACGCTCGCAGGCGTCGTCCGCGCCCATGGCGAGGCGAGGGAAAGGGGCATGAAGTTCATCGTGGGAGCGCGGCTCGGATTGACGGAAAGGCTGGAGCTATTGTGTTACCCAACCACCCGCACCGCCTATGGGCGTTTGTGCAGGTTGTTAAGCACAGGTCAACTTCGTACTGAAAAGGGCCAGTGTATTCTCACGCTTGACGACATCCAAGAATATGCAGAGGGCATGATTTTCGCGCTCTTGCCGGATGGGGCGGGCCATCTTGCAAATCTCCGCCAGACCCTGAAAGCTCCACTTTACCTCGCCGTTCACCGCACCTATGGAGCCGATGATCGCGCCCGGCTTAGCTACCTCTCCGAGATCGCCCATAAAACTAGGACGCCATTGCTGGCGACGAACGATGTACTCTACCATCACCCCTCGCGCCGGGTTTTGCAGGATGTGGTGACGGCGATCCGCGAGGGCGTTAGCGTCGCGGAAGCGGGCTTCCGCCTTGAAGCCAATGCCGAACGCCACTTGAAGCCGCCGCAAGAAATGACCCGTCTGTTTCACGAACATCCTGACGCCATCGACAGGACCCTAGAAATTGCCAATGCCTGCAATTTCTCTCTCGATGAATTGAAATACGAATATCCCGACGAGCCGATCCCCAAGGGGAAAACACCGCAGTCGCATCTCGAACATCTCGCCTGGGAGGGAGCAAAAACGCGCTATCCGCAAGGCGTTCCCGCCAAGGTGAAGAACAATATCTCCAAAGAGCTGAGGCTCATTGAGAGACTCAACTACGCACCCTATTTCCTCACCGTCCATGACATCGTCGATTTCGCCCGCTCATGCGTGCCTCCCATCCTCTGCCAGGGCCGGGGCTCGGCGGCCAACTCCACCGTCTGCTATGTGATCGGTATCACCTCCGTCGATCCCAACAAAATTGAACTGTTGTTTGAGCGGTTTCTTTCAGAGGAGAGGAAGGAGCCGCCCGATATCGACGTGGACTTCGAACATGAACGCCGTGAAGAAGTCATCCAGTATATCTACGCTCGTTATGGCCGGGAGCGTGCGGGACTCACCGCCACCGTTATCAGCTATCGCGGCCGGAGCGCGGTGCGCGAGGTTGGCAAGGTCATGGGACTTTCCGAGGATGTAACCGCAACGCTTGCCGGCATTTTCTGGAGCGGCATGAGCGAGGAAATGCATAATGGCCGTCTGAATGAGGAGGGCCTCGATCCCAACGATCCTCTGCTCGCCCGCATCATCAAGCTTTCCGACGAGATTGGAGGTTTCCCCCGCCATCTCTCCCAGCATGTCGGCGGTTTCGTGCTGACGCGTGAGCGCCTCGATGAAACCGTGCCCATCGGCAACGCCGCCATGGAAGACCGTACCGTCATCGAATGGGACAAGGACGATATCGATACGCTGGGCATCCTCAAGGTCGATGTGCTGGGTCTTGGCATGCTGACTTGCATCCGCAAATGCTTCGATTTGATTGAAGCTTGGCACGGTCTCCACTATTCGCTCGCCAATGTGAAGCAGGACGATCCCGCCGTCTACGACATG
>JBGTNZ010000034.1:0-3447 GCA_041742805.1 Aestuariivirga sp. | reverse complement strand
CCGGTTTCGGTAGAAGCAGTTCGCGAGTTGTGGCAAACCAACGCCGATTCAGGGAGTTTTCATGCCGCCGCTGCCGAACCGCTCCGCCATCGCCGCCAAGCTCTTTGCCGACGAAACCACCGTTGTCCGCCAACTTGCCGCCGAAGCGTTGCTGAGCAAGGATGAGCAACGGCGCGTGGCAGAACTTGCCCGCCAGCTGGTATCGGCGGTGCGCGCGGGGCGACGCCAGCAGGGCGGCATCGACGCTTTCATGCAGGAATATTCGCTGTCCTCGGAAGAAGGCGTGGTGCTCATGTGCCTCGCCGAAGCGCTGCTCCGCATCCCCGACAGCGGCACCGCCGATCGGCTTATCGCCGACAAGATCGGCGGCAAGGATTGGGAAGGCCATCTCGGCCAATCGGAATCGCTCTTCGTCAACGCCTCAGCCTGGGGCTTGATGCTCACCGGACGCTTCATGGAACTGGGGCGGGATGCCCGCACCGACATCGGCGGCTACCTCAAGCGCCTGGTGTCGCGCTCGGGTGAGCCCTTCATCCGCAATGCCATGAAGCAAGCCATGCGCATCATGGGCAAGCAATTCGTCCTTGGACGGACGATTGAGGAAGCTCTTAATATCGCCAAACCGCTTGAAGCCGAGGGTTATCGGTTCTCTTACGACATGCTGGGTGAAGCCGCCTTCACCATGGAGGACGCCAAACGCTACTTCGTTTCCTATCGCCATGCGCTCAAAACGCTCGGGACCAGAACCAAGGGTGATGATATTTTCGCCCGCGCTTCGATCTCGGTGAAGCTCTCGGCACTGCATCCACGCTATGAGGAAAAGCAGGAAGCGCGCGTGATGGCGGAGCTGCTGCCGCAAGTGGTGGAACTGGCCCTGCTGGCCAAACAACTCGATGTCGGGTTTACGATCGATGCGGAAGAAGTGAACCGCCTTGATCTGTCGCTGGAGTTTTTCGGACGGCTTGCTCACAACGCGGGACTGAGGGGTTGGAACGGCCTCGGCCTCGCGGTGCAAGCTTACAGCAAACGGGCAAAGCCCGCGCTTGAATGGCTGGCAAAACTCGCGGAGGAAACCGGCCGCAGATTTCCGGTGCGCTTGGTGAAGGGCGCCTATTGGGATACGGAGATCAAGCGGGCCCAGGAGTCGGGCTTTTCAGGCTATCCGCTGTTCACCCGCAAGGTTTCCACCGATGTGAGCTATCTCGCCTGCGCGAAATTCCTGCTGGCGCGCCGCGACGTATTCTATCCGCAGTTCGCTACCCATAATGCGCATACGCTGGCGGCGATCTCGGTCATGGCCGGGAACGACCGGAGTTTCGAATTCCAGCGTCTGCACGGAATGGGGCAGGCGCTTTATGAACAGGTGGTTGGCGCTGACAAAATGAACCAGCCCTGCCGTATCTATGCACCCGTCGGCAGCCATGAGGATTTACTGGCCTATCTGGTGCGCCGCCTGTTGGAGAACGGCGCGAATACCTCTTTCGTCAATCGGCTCGCCGATGATGAAGCGCCGATTGCCGACATCATTGCCGATCCCGCCATCGAGATCCGCGAGCTTAAGGATGTGCCCCATCCACGCATTCCGCTTCCTTCCGATATTTTCCCGGGCCGGCGCAATTCGAAGGGCTACGCTTTGTGGGACGATGGCACCCGGGAGCGCCTGGTGAGGGGCATGACCAAAGCGCTGTCCGCGAAAATCGAGGCGATGGCGCTGGTCGATGGCATATCAGCTGGGCAGGGGCCGCTTCGCGAGATCGCCTCGCCGCACGACCGGCGGCACATCATCGGCAAAGTGCGCGAGGCTGATGAAGCCGCAGTTATCAAAGCCATGGTCGCGGCGGGTGCGGCACAAGCGGCATGGGACCGTCTTGGCGGTGAAAAGCGGGCTACAATCCTCGAGGGAGCCGCCGATCTCTATGAGGCGAACATAGAACAGCTTATGGCTCTTCTGGTGCGCGAGGCGGGCAAGTCTCTCGATAATGCCGTGGCGGATCTACGCGAGGCGGTAGACTTCCTGCGCTATTATGCGACGCGGGCGCGAAAGGATTTCAACGGTGCTCTTGCACTTCCCGGCCCCACGGGTGAGCGCAACGAACTCTCGCTGCATGGGCGCGGCGTCTTCGCGTGCATATCGCCGTGGAATTTTCCGATTGCGATTTTTACGGGACAGATTGCGGCAGCTCTGGCCGCAGGCAACAGCGTAATTGCCAAGCCCGCCGAGCAGACGCCGCTGGTGGCCCACGCGGCGGTTAAGCTATTGCATCAGGCGGGGGTTCCCGGTTCCGTCTTGCATTTCCTCCCGGGCGATGGTGCCCGCATCGGCAAGCCGCTGCTGGCGCATCCGGCACTTGCTGGTGTCGCCTTCACGGGCTCGAATGAAACCGCCTTGATCATCAATCGTGCCTTGGCGGCGCGCGAGGGCGCGATCCCCGCGCTCATCGCGGAGACGGGCGGCATGAATGCCATGATTGTCGATTCATCAGCGCTGCCCGAACAGGCGGTTCGCGATGTACTGGCATCGGCCTTCGACAGCGCCGGACAGCGCTGCTCGGCGGCGCGCATCATGTTCGTGCAGGACGATGTGGCGAACCGCGTCATCACGATGCTCAAGGGTGCCATGGCGGAACTCCGCGTCGGCGATCCTCTCGAATACGCAACCGATGTGGGCCCGGTCATAGACGATGAGGCCAAGACCGCTCTTGAAGCGCATAAGGGGAGCATGAGGTCCAGGGCCAAAACTCTTATCGATCTCCAACTTGGTCCAGATTGCTCACACGGAACATTCGTTGCGCCGGCGGCCTATGAACTCGATTCCGTGAAACTACTTAAGCGCGAAGTGTTCGGCCCGATCCTCCATGTCGTGCGCTTTGCCGGTGACCGCATCGCCGATGTTTGCGGGGCGCTCAATGCCACGGGATTTGGCCTGACATTGGGCCTCCATACGCGGATCGAAACCACTGTGGAAGAAGTGCGGCGCTTGGCACGCGTGGGCAATCTTTATGTGAATCGCAACCAGATCGGCGCAGTCGTCGGAGCCCAGCCTTTCGGCGGCGAGGGCCTTTCGGGCACCGGTCCCAAGGCTGGCGGTCCTCACTACCTGCATCGGTTCGCGGTCGAGCGCGTGTCCTCGATCGACACCACCGCGTCTGGCGGCAACGCGGCCCTCATGTCCATGGCCACGGATTAGTCATGTTTAGCCATATCACGGTTGGAACCTCCAATTTGGACCGTGCTGCCGCATTTTATGACGCGGTGCTGTTACCATTGGGCTTTCGCCGGCGTCGTGTAACGCCTGATGGCGGCCCGGCTTCCGCCTGCTGGGTCGGCCCATCGCACACATTGCCGCGCTTTTACGTCTATGAGCCGTTCGACGGAAAGCCCGCGGGTGCGGGCAACGGCAGCATGGTCGCGTTTCGCGCGCCATCAACCGCCGCCGTAGACGCTGCC
>JBGTNZ010000033.1:0-3539 GCA_041742805.1 Aestuariivirga sp. | reverse complement strand
GCTGATCGGTCTCATCACCAAGCATGGCATTCTGATTGTCGATTTCACGAACAAGCTCCAGGCCGCGGGTCGCCCGCGCCGCGAGGCTATCATCGAGGCGGCGGCCCTTCGCCTGCGCCCTATTCTGATGACGACCGCCGCCATGATTTTGGGCGCCATTCCCCTGGCGTTGGCCACGGGTGCTGGTGCTGAAAGCCGCCAGCAGATTGGCTGGGTGATCGTCGGCGGCATGAGCCTGGGCACCCTGCTCACGCTTTTCGTGGTGCCCTGCATCTATTCCGTCATGGGCCACGCACCGGCGGGAACCGCAGCGGCCCGCTCAGCCGATGAACCCGCAGCGGCCGCAGCGGAATAGCGCTCTAAAGACAAATCCCGCCATAAAAGCCATCAATACTTGTAATTAGCTCTTGTTGAGATTCCCATCGAATGCGCCAGCGCAATTCACAAGGGAATTGAAATTTAGAAAATATAGCCTCGTTGCGATTTTCTGCTTTTGTGAAACCTAGCTCTCTCAGTTCTTGTAAGAGGACGGTTTCATTTATACTGGCCGGGAAAGCTTTTTTTACCCGGTTGGAAAATTCAATTTTCGCCTCGTCGAACCTGGACGGCAAGTTTCTTCCGATTTCTGGCACTATGGGGAAGGGAGGATACAGCAACAAATAAAAACCGAATATTAGAACCACCAAAATTCCCGATAGTATTCTGAAAACCATTTTGTAGTAATTTTTTACTAGGCTACCCAAAGTCATTTAGCGAACCTAGCCATGCCGAGCTTGTGTTTCAAGCGGAGCGCCTCCAATTAGCCATAGGGTAAGTGGCGGAGAGGGAGGGATTCGAACCCCCGGTACGGTTACCCGTACTCCGCATTTCGAGTGCGGCGCGATCGACCACTCTGCCACCTCTCCGCATGCGAGATCGTGGACCGCGAACGCTCAGATAGCGAAGCGGGGCTCCCCTGCCAACCCCCTTGTATTGACAGGAAGCCGCCACCTGCTAGGAAGGCGGTCATGGTCATTTCTTTTGCCATTCCTGATCGGACATGCGCCGCGAACGCGGATCGCACCGGCTTGGCTGCTTCGGCCAAACTCACCAAACTCACCAAAACGACCAAAACAGCCTAAGCCTTCCCTTGCTTGATCGCATCGGGGAAGGCCGAGCGGCGACCGCATACCCCGTAAGTGTGGGCAGTTTTAAGGAGTTTTTAACCATGGGTTACAAAGTTGCAGTCGTAGGCGCCACCGGCAACGTGGGCCGAGAGATGTTGAATATTCTGGCCGAACGCGAATTTCCGACCGATGAAGTTTTTGCGATTGCCTCCAGGCGCTCCATGGGTGTCGAAGTTTCCTTTGGCGAGCGCATCCTGAAGTGCCAGGACCTCGAGCAATTCGATTTCGCGCAAGCCGATTTTTGCCTGATGTCGGCGGGTTCCGCCGTCGCCAAGGAATGGGCTCCAAAAATCGGCGCCATGGGCTGCATCGTCATCGATAATTCCTCCTGCTGGCGCTACGACCAGGAAGTGCCGCTCATCGTTCCCGAGGTCAACGCGCACGCGCTTGAGGAATACATGCAGCGAAAGAACCGGCGCAACATCATCGCCAATCCCAATTGCTCCACGGCCCAACTTGTCGTGGTGCTGAAGCCCTTGCACGATGTGGCGAAGATCAAGCGCGTCGTCGTTGCCACCTACCAGTCGGTTTCAGGTGCGGGCAAGGAGGGCCTCGACGAACTGTGGAACCAGACCAAGGGCATCTTCGTCACCGATTCCCCAACGCCCAAGAAATTCACCAAGCAGATCGCCTTCAACTGCATTCCTCATGTGGATGTTTTCATGGATTCCGGCGACACGCGCGAAGAGTGGAAGATGAATGTCGAAACCCGGAAGATTCTCGATCCCAAGATCAAGCTCACCGCGACCTGCGTGCGCGTGCCGGTCTTTGTCGGCCATTCGGAAGCCGTCAACATCGAATTTGAAAAAGAGTTGAGTGCCGAGGACGCGCGCGAAATTCTCCGCGAGGCGCCCGGCTGCATGGTGATCGACAAGCGCGAGGACGGCGGCTACGTGACGCCCGTGGAATGCGTCGGCGATTTCGCCACCTTTATCTCGCGCATCCGCGAGGACGCGACGATCGAGAACGGCCTCAACCTGTGGATCGTCTCCGATAATTTGCGCAAAGGGGCGGCGCTCAACACCGTGCAGATCGCCGAAAGCCTCATCAACCGCGGCCTGCTGAAAAAGGCCGCCTGAGTCAGACTGCGGCTGAGACTTCGCCCCAAGGGGCGGAGCCTAGGATGGGTCCGGCCTTGCCCTGCTGCACCAGCGCCACGCAACCCTTGCAGTCAGGGCGGAGAACGGCGTCCTTGGGCAGGGTCAGCGTCTTGGCCTCACCGCTCCACATGCCGGCGGGCACCAGCCCGCGCACAACATTGTGGTAAATGATTTCATCGCCCGCGTTTTCGCCTTTCAGAATTTTGACGGTAATAGCGGGAGAAATCGGCATCAGCCAAACCGTCGCCTCGGCAGGAGAAGCCGCCGAACCGATTTTAACGACCAGTTCCTTGCCCTCATCGGCCAGCGTCAAGGGAACGCCCACGGGCTCAGCCTGCGCCTTCCGTATGGCTTCCAGCACAAGATTGCGGTTGCTGCCGACAAAGTGTTCGCGCCCCTCGACGATCATCTGCGGCGTGTAAACATCCATGTCGCCCCGGGCCCGCGCGTAGTCATACTGGCGTTGGGAATATTCCGGGCTGCCAAGTGTGTCCTTCCAGCCAAGGTAATCCCAATAGTCGACATGATAGGAAAGTGTTACGACATTAAGCGTGGAGCGAAGTTCGGTGAGGAAGGCATCAGCCGGAGGACACGAAGAGCATCCTTGGCTGGTAAACAATTCGATAACGACCGGGCGTGCCAAGGCACCGAGGCTTTCGCGCGCGGTGCCGGCCATTACGGCGCCGGCTCCCAAGGCAAGAACCTGACGGCGCGATATGGCATCAGCGTGGGTCATGCCGGTCTATATTGCTTGACGTCCGTCGTTAAGCCACTCACGACCCGGTGAGCCCCCATCACAAACGCGTTCCTTGTGGGCTCGCATGAAGAACGCAATTGCCCTACTCGGCGATCATCACCTTGAAGCCGCCCCAGAACATCCGCTTGGCGTCGAACGGCATCGATTTCGCGCTCATGCCGGCCGCCCATGGGTCTTTCATCACCGCGGCATTGATCCGGTCGCGGTGCTTTCGCGATTTATAGACGATCCAGGAAAAAACCACGACCTCACCCGGCTTGAGCTTGACGCTCTGCGGGAACGACGTCAGCTTTCCGGGTTTCACGTCATCGGCCACGCATTCGGTGTAGTTGAGCGCTCCCTTTGCCATCCAGACTTTACCAGCCTTGCGGGCAATCCGCCGGTAGGCGGCAAGGTTTTTCTTCGGCACCGCCAGCACAAATCCATCAACATAGTTCATGACATTAACTCCGTTATTCACGCCACTTTGGCGAGGTTGCGCAGCACATAGGGCATGATGCCGCCATTGCGATAATA
>JBGTNZ010000032.1:0-14804 GCA_041742805.1 Aestuariivirga sp. | reverse complement strand
GGCCGGCGCGGCGCACGCCGCGCAAAAGCTTGCTTGACAGGCCGGAGACCGGAACCGTATATCCGCCCGTCTCCGGCATGGCCATCAGACGCGATGGGACGCCGGCCGCCCGCGACAAGCATGGCGGGGTAGCTCAGTTGGTTAGAGCACGGGAATCATAATCCTGGGGTCGGGGGTTCAACTCCCTCCCCCGCTACCACCGTTCCCCCGACGAAGCGATCCGCATCTGAGGATAGATTTCCGGCGCTCCCAACTACGATCAAGGGTTTCGGCTTGCCGCTCGCCGGCCACAAGGACAATCACGCGGGCCTGATGACGCCGGCACAGGTTGCAAGCCTGCGCACGGGGAGCACTTCCTGCGGTTCTTCGGATCTGCCCGTGTGAACGCAACATGGATCGTTTTCCTGCGTTATCGGATGAGAAGTTTTCATTTGTGAAGCCTGCCCGCCCGGTCTTCGTAATGCGAAGTCAATGCAGCGTTGAAGGGAGCCATCATGGCTATCACGAGAATTCGTCAGTGCAAACCAAACTTTGAAGAGCTGAAGACTTGGGGACGTATCGGCTTGATGCTGGCGGTGCTGCCAGTTGGCGCTATGGCAAGCCAAGCTGCTGAACTGATGTATGCTGGAACGGGCGGCGCAAGCCAGGCTGCGGCCCGGAAAGCTTACATCGAGCCGTTTTCCGCCAAGACGGGCATAAAGGTTGTAGAAGACGAGTACGACCAGAAGCTTGCCCAGGTCAGGGCGCAGGTTGACACCGGCACCTTGAAATGGGACGTGGTCAACGCGACGCAGCTCATGGTCTATGTCGGTTGCGAGGAAGGCCTTTTCGAAAAAGTGGATTGGGCCAAGGCCGGGGTCGATGTCGAAGCGTTCAGCGAACCGGTTTCACCTTGCGCCGTCCCCGTCGTCAATTCCTCGGGGGTGCTGGTCTATGATGCCGATCGCTTTACCGGGGATACCGGACCGAAATCCTGGCAGGACTTTTGGGATGTCGAGAAGTTTCCCGGGAAGCGCGGCCTCTGGTATGGGCCACAGGAAACCCTTGTCATCGCCCTGATGGCCGACGGGGTTCCGCCGGACAAAACGAACGAGGTTCTCGCCTCGCCGGGCGGCGTCGACAGGGCTTTCGCCAAGCTCGAGCAGCTTAAGCCGCATATCCTGTGGTGGAAGAGCGGATCGGAATCGATGCAGCTCCTGGCATCGGGCGAAGTCGTGATGACGCACGCCTGGAACGGCCGGGTCTATGCGGCGAACAACGCGGACAAGAAAAACTTTAAGATCGTCTGGACCGCTGGGCATACCAACCAGAGCAACTCCTACGCCATTCTCAAGGGTGCGAAGAACAAGGAGGAGGCGATCCAGTTCATTGCCTACACGGCGGTGCCCGACGCGCAGGCCGAGTTCGCAAAGATCATCGGCTATGGACCGCCAAACTCCAAGGCGCTCGATCTTCTCGACGAGGAAACCAAGGCGCTCATTCCCTCCGCTCATATGCAGTATGCGCAGCGGGAACTGGGACCGGTCTATGCGAATTTCTGGATTGAGAATTCCGACCGGCTAACCGAGCGCTTCGCGGCCTGGGTTTCCAAGTAAGTGACGCTGGCGGTGGGCGGGAGCGGATTCGTCCGCTTCCGGCCGGTATCCTTCCCTAAAGCCTCGCGCGCTCGGCGCGCGCGAGCAGCCTTGGGCAATGTGCTTCTCGTGTCGCCCGCGCTCGCGCTCGTCGCCGCGATTTTCCTTTTGCCCATGCTGGGCTTCCTATCCGAAGCTTTTCGGACGGACGAGGTCCGGGCCGCGCTCCCTCATACCACGACAGCGCTTCGCCAGTGGGACCGCGGCGGGTTGCCGGATGATGAAGCTTTCATCGCTGTCGCGTCGGACCTGGCGCGCCTGGCCGACATCCCAGCGGCCGCGATTGCCCGGCGCTTGAACGCAAGCGAGGCGGGTTTGCGCTCGCTCATCATTCGCACGCGCGAAGCGGCTCTGGCATCGCCTGGCCTCACAGCGGAGGGCATACGCATGCTCGACCCGCGCTGGAATGAGCAGCGCACCTGGTCGATCCTTGAGACCGAAACGCGGATCGCCACTCCGAGTTTCCTTCTGGCCGCGATCGACCGGGAGATAGCACCCGAGGGCGGCATTGCGCGGCTTCCACCGGAGCGCGCCATATTTCAGGTCGTGCTGGGGCGTACGTTTCTCATTTCATTGCTGGTGACGCTGGGGTGCGTGATCATCGGCTTTCCAGTCGCCTACGCTCTGGTCACGGCACCGGACCGCCTTGCGGCTATCCTGATCCTGTTCGTCCTGCTGCCGTTCTGGACCTCTGCGCTGGTGCGCTCGGCCGCGTGGGTGGTGCTTCTGCAGCGCGAGGGCCTGGTCAACCAATTTCTGTTGCGGATCGGGGCCATCGACGAGCCGGCGGCGCTGATTTTCAATCGCATCGGCGTTCTCGTGGCGATGATCCATGTGCAACTGCCTCTTTTCGTATTGCCGTTGCTGAGCGTCATGCGCAGGGTCTCGCCCGATCTCATGCGCGCCGCCGCATCGCTTGGCGCTCCCCCAGTCACAGCCTTCCTCCAAGTATATCTGCCGCAGGTCATGCCGGGCGTCGTGGCGGGAGCCCTTCTCGTGTTCACCATATCGCTCGGCTACTACATCACGCCCGCCCTGGTCGGCGGGCCGGGCGACCAGATGTTGAGCTGGTTTGTCGCCATATACACCAACCAGACCGTCAACTGGGGCATGGCGGGGGCGCTTGGCATCATTCTTGTGCTCAGTGTGGGAGTGGTGCTCGGGGTTCTTTCGCTGCTTCAGGGAACAGACGCGTGGAAGGCCCAGTGATGCGCCGCCGGCGAAGAATCGCATGGCCAAGCGTCTTGCTGTGGGTGTTCAGTGGGTTGATTCTTCTTTTTCTTATTCTGCCGCTCGTGGCGATTCTTCCGCTTTCGCTCTCCAGCAGCACGATCCTCGCCTATCCCGTGCCGGGGTTTTCCTTTCGCTGGTATGAGGATTTCTTCACCAATGCGATCTGGATGGAAGCACTGCGCACGAGCCTGTTGCTGGCTGTGGTTGTGACAATTATCGCCACGGCTATCGGCACCATGGCGGCCTTGGGTTTGCGGGGCAGTCAATCCGGCCTGGCACGCGTGGCGAGGGCGCTTCTGCTTCTGCCGCTCGTCATGCCGGTAGTGATCCTCGCGGTGGCGATTTTCTATCTCTATGCGGTGCTTGGGCTCGTCGGCAGCTTCTGGGGCCTGGTGCTGGCCCATACAGTGCTGGCCCTTCCTTTCGTCGTGGTGACGGTGAGCGCCAGCCTGGCGCGTTTCGATGTACGGCTGCTGCATGCGGCGGCCTCGCTCGGCGCTGCACCGCTGCGCAGCTTCTTCAGCATACAATTGCCGCTTATCCGGCCGGGCATGCTGGCGGGCGCTGTCTTCGCGTTCGTGACATCCTTCGACGAGCTGGTGGTGACTCTCTTTGTGGGCGGCCCCGCATACCGCACGCTGCCGCGCCAGATTTGGAGCGGCGTGCGCGATAGCGTCACTCCGACAATCACCGCCGCCGCGGTGGTGCTGGCCCTGGCTACCATCGTCGCCGTGATGGCGGTTGAGGTTGCCAATGTGTCCGCCCGCCGCCGGGCAGCCGTCCCTGGATCGGGTACGCAAGGTGAATGAAGCTTTGAACGTGGGCGCTACGGCCATTCACGCCAGTTGGATCGTCGCTTTCGACGGCACCGATCACCGGCTGCTTGAGAATGGTGTCGTGGTGTTCAGGGGCAACCGCATCATCCATGTGGGACGCAGCTTTGAAGGCGCCGTTGAGAAACGGATAGACGCACGCGGGCGGCTGCTCATCCCCGGCCTGATCAGCACCCACGCCCACGTCGGCGCCGGTTATGGCGACAGGCTCATTGTCGATGGCGGACGGCGCGATCTGCTGCGGACCGGGTTCCTCAACTATGAGCCAGTAAAGGTGGGAGGCGGCCCAGCCTTCACCGCGAGGACTGATCCCGACGCCGCGATCCGATATGGATTTGGCCTGCTGTTGCGCCATGGCGTCACCACGGTGGTCGAGATGGGGGGCGGATTGTTCGATGGCGGCGAAACAATGGTGCGCCGCGCGGGAGAATGCGGCATCCGGCTTTACTATGGGCCTTCGTACAATCCGGGGCGCTATGAGGTCGATGGCAATGGCCGTATTTCGCGCATTATCGAAGAAACACGGGGCTTGCGCGATCTCGATAGGGCGGGGGATTTCATCGCGCGCCATGCCGGAGCCCACGGGGGCCGCTTCCAAGGATTGCTCATTCCCGACGAAGCGTTCAACTGCACACCGGCGATCCTGGAGCGTACCCGCACCGTGGCGGACGCGCTTGGCGTCGGCATAACGCTCCATGTCGCCGAACAGGTCTATGAATTCCACGAAGCCTTGCGCCGGACGGGCCGGACGCCGGTCAGGCTGCTGGAAGACGGCGGCGTGTTGCGGCCGCGCACCATCCTTGGCCATTGCCGCTTCACCGGCGGGAATTCGCAAACGGCCTACGCTTTCGATGACGATCTCGATCGTCTTGCGCAATCGGGGGCGACCGTGGCGCACGCGCCCATGGCTGGAATGCGCAGGGGCGGCATTCTTGAGAGCTTTCAACGGTATCATGATCGCGGCGTGAAGCTTTCGATCGGCACCGATACCTACCCCCTCGACATGATCGCTGAGATGAGGGCCGCCTCGATGCTGGGCAAGATTGCGGACCGCAATGTCGAAGCAGCAAACGCTGCCGCGGTGTTCCGGGCGGCCACCCTTGGCGGGGCCGATGCGCTTGGCCGCACCGATATCGGACGGCTGGCGCCAGGAGCCAAGGCCGATCTCGTGCTTCTCGACTTCAACAGGCTGCGCGTGGGACCGGTTTATGATCCAATCCGGTCGCTGCTCCATGCCGCTTCGAGCGATTGCGTGGAAACCGTCGTGGTCGATGGACGCACCGTGGTCGAGGGCGGGCGCGTGCTTGCCTGGGACATCGATGCGGCAACAGCGGAGGTTCGAGCGGGGGTGGAGGACATTCGCCGCGGATTTTCCGAATTCCATTGGAGCGGCAAGAACCTCGATGAGGTCTTCCCTCCTTCTCTTCCACCCTATCGATCGGCGGAGGCCTTGTTGGATGCGTGAAACCGAGACGCCGGTTGTCAAATTCGAAGGCGTCGCCAAGACGTTCGACGGCGGCCGCAGTTTTGCGGTCCGCAACCTCGATCTCGATGTCATGGAGGGCGAATTCATCACGCTGCTTGGCCCCTCCGGCTCCGGCAAAACAACCACACTCATGATGCTGGCTGGCTTTGAGGATCCAAGCGCTGGAGAGATCTTCGTGCATGGCAGGGCGATCACGAGCATTCCTCCGCACCGGCGCGGCATTGGCGTGGTGTTCCAGAGCTATGCGCTGTTCCCGCATATGACGGTTGCCGAAAACCTGGCGTTCCCGCTCAAGGTGCGCGGGATTTCCACAGCCGAGATCGACAATCGGGTCAATCGCGCGATAGCCATGGTGGAGCTCACGGGCCTTGAAAGACGGCGGCCGGCGCAGCTTTCGGGGGGGCAGCAGCAGCGCGTGGCGCTCGCCCGCTCGTTCGTTTTCGAACCTAAACTCGTGCTCATGGACGAGCCGCTCGGCGCCCTCGACAAGCGGTTGCGCGACCAGATGCAATTCGAGTTGAAAGCGCTCCAGCGGCGGCTCGGCATCACCGTGGTCTACGTCACGCACGATCAGGTGGAAGCCATGTCGATGTCGGACCGGATCGTCATGTTCAACGGGGGAGCGGTCGAGCAGCTTGGCTCTCCCGACACGATCGACCGCCGGCCCGCCTCGCTCTTCGTTGCCCGGTTCATTGGCGAGAACAACGCGATCCCGGGGACGGCTGCCGGCCGTAAAGCCCCGGACCGGGTGGTGGTGAAGCTGGCGGGCGGGAGCGAGATCGGTGCAAATGCACCAGTCCAACTTCAGGCCGGTGGAAGCGCTGTGCTCTGCATCCGGCCGGAGGCCTTCGAACTCAGTCCCGGTAAACGCGGCTACCGCGTTGAGGTCGAGGAAACGATGCCGCTCGGCGATCAGATCAGGCTCCGCGTGCGCTCGGCTGAACTTTCTCCTCGGCCGATTATCATAAAGATTCCCGCCCGCGGTCCGGGCCGCGGGTTTTCCGCCGGCGATAGGGCGAACCTCGTTATCGACAGCGCCGATGCGGTGGCCTTCGCGGATACCGGTTCATGAACGCGCCCGCCGAAATCTCCTCCATCCGCGCCGGCTGGGTGATTGCCTTCGACGGCACAAGGCAAACGGTAATCGAGAATGGCGTCGTGGCTTGGTGCGGCGACACCATCGTGCATGTGGGTTCCAATGCGCCGAGTGGGGTCCAATCGATCGTGGAAGCGCCCGGCAAACTTCTCATGCCGGGACTCATCAGCACCCATGCCCATATCGGCGTGCATGCGGGCGACCGGCTCGTGGTCGATCAGGGCCGGCGCGATCTTTTCTTTACCGGTTTCCTGAACTACGTCACGCGCCGCGCGGTGGAGGATCCTGGACTGTCGAGTTTTGAAGACCAGCGCGCCAGTGCCCGCTTCGGCGTTGCCAGCCTGTTGAAGAGCGGTGTTACGACGGTGCTGGACATGGGCACGGGAGGTTTCGCTGACGCGGGCGCCGTGCTCGATGCCGCTGCGGAAGCCGGAATCCGCCTTTACTATGGGCCCTATTTGACGATGGTGGACTATCTCTATGACGCCAAGGGGCAGGTGGTCAGAAAATTCAGGGACAGGGGTGAGAAAGGCCAACTGGACGCGGCGGAGAAATTCGCGCTCGCGCATGATGGGACGCATGAGGGAAGGATTCGCGCCGCTATCGTTGTCGATGAACTTTTCGGCGCAACGCCTGAGTTGTTGATTGGCGCTAAAGACCTCGCAGACCGCCTGAACGTTCCGCTCACGCTCCATGTGGCGGAGCAGGTTTTCGAGTTTCATGAAACGCTGCGCCAAACCGGCTGCACGCCCGTAGGCTACCTGGACCGGCTTGGCATCCTGGGCCCGAACGTGGTGCTCGGACATTGCGTTTATGTTTCAGGTCATAGTCTCACAGCCTATCCTTATCGCGGCGATCTCGAAGCGATTGCGGCCTCGGGCGCAACCGTTGCCCATGCGCCGCTGGCCTGGGCGCGGCGAGGCGTCATGCTTGAGGATTTCCGGCGCTACCGCGAACACGGAATCACGCTTTCCATCGGCACGGATTCTTATCCTCAGGACCTGCTGCTCGAAATGCAAATGGCCTCGGTGCTGTGCAAGGTGACAACCCGGGATCATGAGGCCGCGCCTGCGGGAGAGATTTTCTCCGCTGCAACTCTCGGCGGCGCGGCAGCACTCGGACGCCCGGATCTTGGACGGCTGTGTCCGGGAGCCAAGGCAGATTTGGTGCTTATGGATTTTACCCAGGCCCGCGTTGGCCCGGTGTTCGATCCGGTGCGCGCCCTGCTGCACTGCGCCACTTCGGACCTGGTGGAAGATGTGGTGGTGAACGGCAACTATGTGGTGCGCGGCGGCCGGGTGCTCTTCGCGGAGGAAAGTGAATTGGTGGAACAGGCTTCCCGGTCGGCAAGAGCGGCCTGGAGCCGCTTCGCCGATGTCGACTGGCAGCGCCGCCCGGTGGAAAACGCTTTCCCGCGAAGCTTGGCAGACTTTGATTGAAGCAGGAATAGGAGCAACCGCATGAACTATGTCGAATTCCTGGCGGCCGTACGCGCCAAATCGCCAAGGCAGCACGAGCTTCCCTTTGAAGTGAAGGAATATCAGGACCGGGTGGAACGCTTGCGCCAGGAAATGGGAAAGCGCGGATTCGACGCCCTTATCCTGAGCGATCCCGGGAACATGTTCTATTTCTCAGGCTACTACACGTTCGAGACTTCGCTTCACGCCGCGCTTTTGGTGCCCATGGAGGGGGATCTTGCGCTTCAGGTGCATGCGGTCGAGGTTTCGAACCCGCTCATCAAGGGATGGGTCGAAACCATCGAAGCCTATAATTCGAATGAAGGCCGCTTCGCCGTTCGCGACCAGCTGACGCGCATGCTGGAAGCGCGCTCGCTTGCGTCGGGACGGATCGGCATCGACGCCGACAATCCGAGCCTCCGCGTCAATACGGTGCGCGAAATCGAGGCGGTGCTTCCCAATGCGCGCTTCATCGACGCGACCGAGCTGCCGCTGATCGTGCGCGCCGTCAAGTCGCCGCGCGAGATCGAATACCATCGCAAGGCGGCCGACATCACCTCGATCGGCACCAAGGCGGCGCTTGCGGCGATAGCCCCCGGCAAAACCGAGAACGACATCGCGGCGGTGGGGTACGCGGCAATGACGGAGGCCGGCAGCGAGTTCTTTTCAATCCAGCCCGTCGTCGTATCGGGGTATCGCATGTCCTTCAATCATACCCAGTTTTATCGCAGGCGCATCGAGCGGGGCGAAGTTGTGAAGCTCGAATTCGGCGGCTGCTACAACCGCTATACCTCGCCAATTATCCGGCAGGCGCACACCGGCCCGCCAAGCGAAAAGGTAAAGCGCCTCAACGCATGCATAGAATTGACCCTCGATGCCATGCTGGAGCATGCGCGCGCGGGGCGAACGTCCCACGAGGTGGCGGTGGAGATCGCCAAGACAACAAAAGAGCTTCACAAGGTGGGCTTTCACTATGGCACCTATGCCTATGCGGTGGGCGCCCAGTTTCCGCCATCATGGGTGGAAGGCTCCGCCTACATCCTCGAGGGGAACGAGACGGTCCTAAAGCCCGGAATGGTGTTCCACACGCCTTTGGGTTTTCGTCTGCCCCATGAATTCAGCGTGGCGCGGAGCGAGACAATCCTCATTCGCGAGGGCCGGTGCGAAGTGCTAACCTCCGTGCCGCGCGGGCTTCATATCGTATAGAAGTTCAATCCGCTTTCGCGAGAAGCTGGCCGCTCCGGCGGCGAAGAAGATTGACGGTGAGCATCAGAATGATGGATGTGAGCGTGAGCAGGGCCGCGGCGGCGATGATCGTTGGGCTGATCTGATCCCTGAGGCCGCTCCACATGCGGCGTGGCACGGTGTGTTGTTCCGCGCTTGCGAGGAATAGAACGACGACGATGTCGTCCCAGGATGTGACGAAGGCAAACAGGCCGCCGGAAATAACGCCAGGGGCGATGATCGGCAGCGTTATCTTCCTGAAAACGCGGAAGTGGCTTGCGCCAAGAATTAGGCCCGCGCGCATGAGAGTGTGGTCGAACCCTTGCAGGCTCGCTGAAACGGTAATCACCACGAAGGGCACGCCGAGGACGGCGTGGGCCAGAATGATTCCAAGCAAGCTGTTGGCCAGGCCCACTTGCGAATAGACATAATATATGCCCGTCGCGGTCACGATGATCGGAATGACCAGGGGCGACATGAAGAATGCCCATATCAGGTTTTTGCCCCAGAAGCTCGCGCGGAATAAGCCGAGAGCGGCCAAGGTGCCCAGCGTGACGGATATCGAAGTGGCGCCGGCGGCGATGATGACGCTGTTGAGGATAGAGCTTTGCCAGGCTCGCGCCGTGGGAGAGTCTCCGAAGATTTCGTTGTACCAGCGCCAGGAAAAGCCCTCGAGCGGATAGGTGAAATAGGGCACCGGGTTAAAAGACAGAGGGATGATGGCCAGGATCGGCAACACGAGGAAGGCAAGCACGCCTGCGGAAAAGATGGCGAGGAGGGCGCGGCCCGCAGTTCCCAGCTTCGATTGAAAGGGGCTTTGCAATCTCATGGGGCCAATCCCATTGGCTGGGCGTTTCGTTTCAAGATATATGCGGCAAGCCCGAGCAACACGGCCACGCACACGATGAGTATCAAGCTGAGGGCCGCCGCAAGACTCCAATCCAGCGTCATATTCACATTGAAGGCAACGAAGTAGCTGAGCATCTGATCCTTCGGACCACCCACCAATGCCGGCGTGATGTAATATCCGAGCGACATTATGAAACAGATGAGCGTGCCGGCGACTACTCCTGGCATCGTTTGCGGAGCATAGACCCGCAGGAACGAACGCAACGGAGAGGCGCCAAGAGAAAGTGCCGCCTTCATGTGCGTTGGATCGACGCTCGTCATCACGCCGACAAGCGGCAGCACCATCATCGGCAATAAAACGTGGACCATGGCCAGGTAAACGCCGAGCCGGTTGTGGACCAGAGCCGCCGGCTCGGAGAGCACTCCAATCCATAAAAGAAAATCATTCACCAAGCCGTTGGTCTGGAGAAGCACCAGCCAGGCGGCGGTGCGGACGAGGAGCGATGTCCAGAAAGGCAATAGCACCAGCATCAGCACCAGGCTTCGCTGTCTTGGCGTTAAGCCCGCGATAAAAAACGCGAGAGGATATCCAATACCGAGGCAGAGCAGCGTCACGATCCCGCTAATCCAAACCGTTCGCCCCAACGCTTGCAGATGGACTGCCTGTTCTGCGGGGACCCTCACGATTTCGTCGTTGCTGTCGAGAGAGAGATCGAGCGCCCGCAGGAAATGCCAAGTCGTGAACGGGCGGACAGCTTGCCGGATGACCGCCCACGTCGCCTCGTCTCCCCACCGAGGGTCGATGGTTTTTAATCGTTCAAGCGGGTGGGGATCGTTGACAATTGTATCGCCGCCGAGGCTGCGGCCCGTACTCATTATTAGCGATCGAAAGCCCGGACGTGCCGCATTGAGTCGCCGTGCTGCCTTTCCGATCGTCTTGTCGCGGCTCGCCTCAACAAGGTCCAGCGCGAGCGCGATTACAACCGTGTCTGGCGGGAGGCCTGTGGCGTTCCAGCTGCGAACTGCAGCGGCGGTTCGCGGCAGGACGGCGGAGGCTTCCGTGTCCCAAACACTCCGGCTCAACATTGACACAACCGGGAGCGCAAAACCGAGAAGAAGAAATGCGAGCAATGGCGCGACCAAAAGCAGGGCTTCCCTGCGCCGCTTTGCTCCGGCGTTTTGAACTTGTGACTGAAGCCGCGATGCCGCGGTCACGGCGCATAAGCCAAAGCGCGGCAATCTTCGGGCGCCCAGCCGATGCGGCACTCCTGGCCCGGGACCAGCGGCGGCCTTTCACGGGTTCTCGGGAGCTTGATAATGAATTCCTGCGTTCCCAGCGCCGTGGCGAGGATTCTAATGTGATCGCCCTGAAAGGTGATCTGGCTGATGATTGCATCCAAAGCGCCGGCGTTTGAGGTTGAACGCGGCAAAATCCCCACACTTTCAGGACGGATCGCGAGGACCACCCGGGAACCAACGGCCCCGATGTTCACGGCAAGCGCTCCGGAGATAAGATTTCCACCGGCCTCGACCGAGCAGCGGCTTCCCGAGTGTGCGCGCACGATACCCTGGATGCAATTGCTTTCACCGATGAACCCCGCCACGAAGGTGTTTTCGGGTTCCTCATATATCTGCTGTGGCGTGCCGATCTGCTGGATCGCGCCCCGATGGAACACGGCAACCCGGTCGGACATGGTCAACGCCTCGCCCTGGTCGTGCGTCACGTAGAGAACGGTGACGCCGGTGTCGCGATGGATGCCTCTCAGCTCGTGCTGCATCTGCTCGCGGAGCTGGCGGTCAAGGGCGCCCAGCGGTTCGTCCATGAGGACGAGCTTCGGGTTATAGACAAGGGCGCGGGCGACCGCGACGCGCTGTTGTTGTCCGCCCGAGAGTTGTCTTGGCCTGCGGGTTTGAAAACCTCGCAGGCGGACCATTTCAAGGGCGCGGTCCACGCTGCGGCGGATCTCATTTGCGGGAATGCGCCGGGACTCGAGGGGGAACGCTAGATTTTCTTCGACCGTCATGTGGGGAAACAGCGCGTATTGCTGAAATACCATGCCGATGCCGCGATGCTGCGGGGGAATGAGGTTGACCGAGCGGCCTTCAAGGATGATGTCGCCACGCGTTGCGGTTTCAAAGCCGGCCAGCAACATCAACAGGGTGGTTTTTCCGGAACCTGAGGGGCCCACCAGGGACAAGAATTCCCCCTTGCGAATGTCCAGGTTGAGCCTTTGGACGACGAGCTCTCTTCCATCATAACTTTTTTCGACGTCGACGAAGCGCACCAGCGGGTGAGTCTGATGAGCTTGAGTTTCAGGGTCGCGCAACCTCCGGTCCAACATCGCCATTCCCTGGAACGGGCTAAGTAGCCCAGTTTCTCATTGCGAAACAGTGTTTCTACTTTTATATTCTTTTTAGCAACTCGATCAAGTGTTCAAGCAGATGCAGATGACCAGACCTTCCCGGCAGTTCGTTCCGTTCGACGACACCTACAATATACCATTCGATGGCCGCGTCGTTCGTGGAGTGCGCGTGAACGATCTCTTGTTCACCGGAGGGCAAGTCGATCTCGACGGGCAGGGCCGGCCCTTTCACGCCAACGACCTGGCGCAGCAGACGGTTCGCTCCATGGAACTTTTGTTTGATGTGGTCCGCAAGGCAGGTCTTGAGCCCGGTGATATTGTTTATCTTCATGCTTTATATGTGGCCGACGATGAAGCATCGGAGCAACTGGTTGCACAGCTGGTAAGAAAACAACTCGCAAACAGCGCGGAAGTCGCCTGTTCTTTCACGCCGCTCGCAAGCTTTCCCACCGCGGGAGTTCGCGTCGAAATCGATGCCATCGCTATAGCGGGTAGTCAGAAGCGTCTGTGTTGTTTCGGCGATGATGGCGCGCCGAAGGGCATCAATGCTCGCCGCCTGGCGTTTCTCGTGGAGAAAGTATCACAAGACAGGGTTAGTCAGCCGGGGGAGGTCATGCTCTTACTCATTGAGCAGCTTCGGCAGTCTCTTTCGCGTCTGGAACTAAGCGAAGGCGACGTTTGCGCCGTGCGTCTCTATGTTTCGGATGCTGTTTCCGTCCGCGATGCAGCGGAATGCGGAGACTTGCTCGCGAAGTCATTATCATCGGAGCCGCCTGTCTTCAGTTCAGCGTTGGTGCCGCGCTTTCCCAAATCAAACGAGCTGCTGCGGCTTGAAGTGATCGCAGTCGACAAGGCCAGCTGTCCAGCTGAGCGGCGGATACGGCACGCTGTTGAAGAAACATCTTTCTCGCAGGCACTGGCCGCAGGGGATCTTGTTTTCGTTGGAGGACAGACGGAGGCGGGCTCATCAGATGGGACAGGCGACGACCTTGAGAACCAGACCCATTCCCTGATGCGCAAACTTCGCGAGGCCTTGGCATCTGTTGGCTGCGGCATGGAGCACATTGTGAAAATCGAAGCCTTCTTCGCAGGGTTTGAGGATATGGTGAACTGGCAGCGGAATGCTCAAATTCGATCCGGTTACTATGTCAGGCCCGGTCCCGCGGCGACGGGGGTCGAGGTGCCGCGCGTTGATCCTCCGGGAGCGCTTATCTCGGTTGGGTGCATCGCGGTCCGCGATACATCCTAGTCGTCATGCTGGAGCTTCAGGTCAGGGGTACTGGATTTATAATCGATCTCGATTGGGGGGCGGCTCCGAAAACGGCTGCGGCCCTTCTCGGTTTGCTGCCGCTCCATCTCGATTTGCACGCAGCCAAGGTTGCCGGAGAGCAGATTCTTATGCCGGTCCCGCTGGTAATGGATTTCGAAGCGGAGCGCGACGTTCTCCATTCCCCGCCCGGAACGGTTATCTATTATCCCAAACGCCAGTTCCTCGAAATCTTGCTGGGACCTGTGCTTGAACAGAGCGCTAATGCGACGTACCTCGGCGCCGTCCGTGGAGATCTGGAGCCGTTACACCAGCTGTGCGCGGCGCTTCAGCGGAGCCATGGCCACGAGACGATGTGGGCCGTTCTTTCGGCGCCGGCGGGCCCCGGTAACGATCAGCCGCCATCGAAGCAGGAGGGCAAGGCTGCGGGGATGCGGAAGGCCGTTTGGACCGCAATGCCTGCGGATATTGCGCGCCTTGCACGGCAGCAGGGTCCGATGATGCCCCTTGGTCCCTTGTTTTACGCTGAGTCGGAAACCCGGAAACTGCATGAGTTCCTGTGGGCTTTTCGGGAATGCGAAGACACTCGCTTTGCGGCAACGGGGGGTAGCGTTCTGGTGCGGAGCGCCGGTATCCAGCTCAGGGATTTTTTTGGCCTGAACGAAACGGCGGCCATGCTGCTCGAATTGGCTGAACTGCTGGCGCAATGGCCGGAGAGGCCGCTCCTCGATGAAGTCATACTCACCGTAGGGCGCATTTCCCACTGGCTTGATCTGTTGCTTCCCTGGCAGGACTTGAACCACGTCATGGTCCAGCCTAGGAAGCTCAAAAATAATCAGCCCCTCACTGGGCCACCCAGGCTTGGAAGCGCTGGTTGAGATCGGCTGAATTGTCGGCCCAGAACTGGGTGTCGGTTTTCAATGCCGTCTTCATGTTGGCAGGCGAGGTGGGCAAGTATTCGGCGACCTCGGGCTTGACCAGCGGGGCAGCGCTTTTCCGCAGGGGACCGTAAGGAATGTAATTCGTCTGGTCGGCAATGCGTTCCGGGCGGGAAGCGAAAGCGATAAAGGAGTAGGCCAGATCGGTCTGCGGGTGATCCTTGGGGATGCTCCAATACTCGTAATCCATGATCTGCCCGTCCCAAACGATCTTGAAGTTGCGTTTCTCGTCGGTGATGGCCGTCGCAAAGCGCCCGGAGGAGCCAGCAGTCATGACCACTTCCTTGTCGGCAAGGAGCTGGGTCGCCTGCGTGTTCCGCTCCCACCAGACGACATGCGGTTTGATCTCATCCAGTTTCCTGAAAGCGCGATCCTTTCCCTCAGGGGTTCGCAAGATGCTGTAGACATCGGCGGGCGCCACGCC
>JBGTNZ010000031.1:0-3917 GCA_041742805.1 Aestuariivirga sp. | reverse complement strand
GGCGGGAAAAGGCGAGGACTTCCGATTCGCCAGGTCCACGTGCATGACGATGCCCTCGCTCACGCAGGCGAGCCAGCCTTCCGCCGCGTGATACATTTGCTGCACGTAGTGGACCCGCTTGGCATCGTAGTCGAGAAACTGGACGGTCGTGCGCACCGCGTCGCCGCCATGCAGTTCACGCACATAGGTGACATGGACCTCCAGGGTAAAGAAGGAGCATCCGGTGTTTTTCAAATAGTCGGGATCAAGGCCTACCAGCGCGAAAACTTCATCCGTGGCCCGGTCGAACAGCACATTGTAGTAGGCCATATTAAAGTGGCCGTTGTAGTCGACCCAGTGCTGCTCGACCTTTCGGACAGTGGCTGTGAACGGGGCTGAAAAGGCCATCGCGGAAATCTCAATCTCTGCTAGTCTGGTTCACGAATACTCCGAACCGAACGGCCAGCACAACCGGTGCCGCCTTTCGATTGACGCAATGAACCGCGAATGAAACCGCCATGAAGGTTTGGAAATCCCCGGTCCTCTATTTCGGTGTGATCCTGGTTGCCGCGGTCATCACCGCGCTGATGGCCCCCTTCATTATTGACTGGAACTCTTACCGCTCCGATCTCGAGGACTATGGCCGCAAGTTAACAGGCCGCGAGGTTACCATCGCCGGCCCTATTTCCGTAAGGTTCTTTCCGTGGCCGAGCCTCACGGCCGATAAAGTCCAAATGGCGGATTTCGCCAGTGCGGAACGGGTCACCGCCCGCATGCAACTCGCGGGGCTGCTCAACGGCACCATTGACGTGGAAAGCATTGATATAGATCAGCCGGTGCTGGCACTCGAACGCACGGCGGCCGGGAAAGGCAATTGGACCTTCGGAAGCTCGCAGCTCGCCGACGGGAAGTTGCTGGGCCGGGTTAAACTCGATGAGATCACCCTCAACGATGCCACGGTGCGTTTCATCGACCGCCGCCGCGGCAAAGGTGAGATAGAACTCAAGCTTCCGCAAGCGAGGCTCGCCTCTCCGGGCATCACAGGCCCATGGCGCCTGACCGCCGCCGGGGCGGAATATGCCGGGAAAAATTTCGATCTCAGCATTAACACCGGAATCTGGGCGGCGGAGGGGCCGTTCCGCTTCTCGCTTCACGTGGCGGATGCGGATGGATCGGGGCCCATTTTCAACTTCGATGGCGCGAGCGAAGGCGATCGCCTGGCGGGCGGCATTCAGATCGAGACGGCCGTCCAGGGCGAGGGCAAAACCGATGTGGAAGGCCAGCTACGGCCGCTGCTGATACGCTCGAAGGTGGTGGCAACGTTCGATGCGCTGACTTTCGATACCATCGAAATCTCATCGCTCGATCCTGAGGACGGTGGCTCATTGATGAGCGGCAGCGCCAAGGTAGCCCTGGGCGCCAAGATTTCAGCAACCGCCGATCTTACCGCTCCCAAAATAGACCTTGGGGAATGGGCGGGTGCCCGGGTCAAGCAAGTGTTGCGTGAAGGCGGCACGCTGGCTGTCGCCGATAGCTTGCTGGCCGGTTTGCCCCCT
The DNA here is from genome assembly GCA_041742805.1 of Aestuariivirga sp. Lineage (GTDB taxonomy): Bacteria > Pseudomonadota > Alphaproteobacteria > Rhizobiales > Aestuariivirgaceae > Aestuariivirga. Next base: position 2,382 of record JBGTNZ010000031.1, on the reverse strand, counting down.
GGGGTTGATGTTTCCGGTTCGATCAAGGTCACCTCGCTGGCGGCCGGCGGAGAAACGCTGGAAAATGTTCAATTGCGGATGGAAGCCAATCATGAGGCGATCCGGATGCGCGAGCTCTCGGCCACGCTTCCGGGCCGTTCGCGGGCGCTTTTCGATGGGGTATTCTTCCCGGGCAAGGCTGGCGCCGAGCTGGCAGGAAATCTGGCGCTCGAATCCAATGATTTGCGGCAACTCGCGTCCTGGGCCTGGCCCGATGGCAAAGACCAGATTGCGAAAACCTGGACCGGCAGCCGGGGCCGCTTGAAACTCCAGACCGAACTCAGCCTCACCGAGCAGCGTTTCCGCCTCTCCAAAACACAATATGAACTTGATGCCATGCCGGGCCGCGGCGAATTTTCCGTAACCGCCGGCGGCAGGGGCGCCATCGATTTGCGCATCGATACCGGTAAACTCGACATCGACAATCTCATGCCCGGCGGGATCGAGGCCGCATCTTTGGGGGGAGAGAGCGGGCTTGCCGGATTTCTTCTGCCCCACCGGGAAGCGCGGGATTTGCATCTGACGCTGCAAGCAGGCCAACTGCTCCTCAATGGCGTCGAGGCCAATGATGTGAGGGTCAATATCCTCTCCGGCGCTTCCGGCGTTGATATCAAAACGATCCACATCGGCTCGGTCGGCGGCGCAAAACTCAAGGCCTCCGGGCTTGTTCTCGACACAGGTTCGGGTCCTGACGGCTCCGTGAACCTCGATGTTCAAGCTGAAGATCCCAGGGGCTTGCTGCGTCTGTTTGGCCTTATACCCGTTGACCATAATCCCGTCTGGACCGCGGGCCTGGGTGCTACGGCACTGAAGGGAGTAGTTTCGGTCAAAACACTCGGACACGGACCCGTCACCGGTTTCGATGTCACCGGCCGGAGCGGCGACTTCGAGATATCGGCATCCGGTTCGCTTTCGGGAAACGCCGATCTTGCAAGCGTTCGCCTCTCCGGCTCAGGCGAGCTCAAGGCGCAATCGAGTTCCAGTCTCGCCAGGCTCGCGGGCCTTGTTCCCGCCACCGCCGATCAGATGGCGGCGCGCGTCATCTTCACAGGTTCGGGGTCACTCGCTGAAGGTTTCCTGGCCGATGTTCAACTTGAGGCCTATGGGGCGCGGCTCGGTTTTAATGGAACGCTCAAACCCGGCGCAGCTGATGGCAAACTGACGTTCCGTAGTACCGATGTGAGTCCGCTGTTTGGAGCGCTGGGCCTGCCATCGGAAGCGCTCCCTGCCGGCGTTGTTGTGCTCGATTCGCAAGTCACGTCCGAAGCTGGGACCATTTCCCTCCCCGATCTGGCTGGTCGCTTCGGTGCGGCCACGATGGCTGGCCAACTCTCATGGGCCAAGGATGGGAAGATCACCGGCAATCTTGATACGGGGCCGCTCGCCCTCGATGATGTTCTCGCGGCCTCGTTCCTGACGTGGAACGGGTTGCCGCCGGAACGGGATGCCTCCCTTACCGCCGCCCTGCCGCTGGGCCTCACGGGCGAAATCTGGATCAAGCCGGAAAGCCTGAAAATCCACGGCACCTTCACGGCCTCCGATGTTCAGATAGGCCTCAGCGCCACTGTCGACGAAATTCATCTGGCCATGTTCGGCAAGGATGCATCCGGCACGGAGACCGCAATCGAGATCGGATCGAGGGGGGAGGATGGCAATCGCGTCATCGCCGCAAAATTGAAACTTCCCGTCGACCTCGCACGGCAGCTACGCCTCGCTGGCGGCGCGCCGGTTGCCGAAGGCGGCGGCAGCATCGAGATCAACTTCACGGGAAAGGGGCGCAGCCCCGGCGGCGTGATGGCTGCACTCGAAGGCAGCGGCTCCTATGACATCAAGGGCTTTAAGCTGTTGAACATATCGCCGGAGAATTTCGCGCTCACGCTGACCGGAGCCAAGGATACAGCAGGGCTCAATACCGCTTTCGACGCCTTGCGGGGCGGCGACGGTCTGGCCGGCGGCGATGTCAAAGGTTCAATCACGGTGGCTAACGGGGTTGCGGAGTTCGGCGCAATTACCATCGCGACACCAAGGGCAGACGCCTTGATCAAAACCATTGCCGAACCTGCCGCGGGCCTTATCGACATATCGGCTATCCTGTCGCTGAAAGCGCGGGCAGGGCTGCCGCCCATGGAAATCTCCTATGCTGGCCCTCCCCAGGAATTGGCCCGCAATGAAGACAAAGCGGAGCTCTCCTCCAAGCTCGGTTACGCCATCATGCAGGAAGACGTTGCCGCTCTCGAGCGCTTGCAGCAGGAACAACTGCGGCTGGCGGAGGAAGAAGAGAAGCTGCGCCAGGCGGACGAAGAGAAACTCCAGGCCCATTATGCCCAGCGTGACGAATTGCAA
>JBGTNZ010000030.1:0-2332 GCA_041742805.1 Aestuariivirga sp. | reverse complement strand
AAGATAAAGGTAGGCCGCGTGAGCGCGGCGGAGGATGCTGATCGCATCGCCGCCGCGCGCGAGGTGATCGGCCCCGGCCGCCTGCTCATGCTTGACGCCAATAACGCGTGGAAGGATCTTCCTTCCGCCGTGAACGCTTTGAGGCTTTGGGAGAAATCTAACCCGTACTGGATCGAGGAGCCATTTGGTCCCGACGATATCCTCAATCATTCCAGGCTGGCGCGAGAGACGACGGTGACCGTCGCGACGGGTGAACTGGAAGCTGGCCGATGGCGGACAAAAGAGCTGCTCGATGCCGGCGGAATTGCCATCATCCAGCATGACGCGGCGGTCTGCGGCGGCATCAGCGAACTCCGGAAGATCGCGGACCTCGCCAGCGCCTATGGCGTCATGCTCTGCCCGCACTGGTTTCACGATCTTCATGCGCCCTTGGTGGGAGCGCTTCCGGGCGCCACCTTCGTCGAGTATTTCACCGGCAGCAGCGTGTTCAATTTCGGCGATCTCATCGACAGGCAACTCGAGGTGCGGGATGGCGAGATCGTGCTGCATGAACGTCCGGGCCTTGGCTTCGATTTTAACGAAACAGCGCTTTCGAAATTCCTGACATCTCCTTGGCAGAGCGTAGTGAAGTAAATGACCGGCCATTGGCGTAAGGGCGCGGGCACTCTGTTCGACTGTGAAAAAAACTCCGCCTCTGGAAGCTGGGGGATGGCGGTCACCAATCATCCGCTGGCCTCGGCGGCTGCGGTCGAAGCAATCGCCGCTGGTGGCAATAGCGTGGATGCCGCGGTTGCCGCGCTGTTCACGCTTTATGTCGTTGAGCCGATGAATGTCGGGCTGTTGGGAGGCGGAACGACCCACATCCGTACGCCGGAAGGAGAGCATATCGTTCTCGACGGCCTGTGCACCGCCCCAGCTGCGGCTCACGCCGATATGTTCGAACCTCTCCCCGTTGAAAAGTTTTCGTTCGAGGACGTCAAGGACCGGCGGAACGCGGTGGGTGTGGAGGCGTGCGCGGTGCCGGGAAATCTCGCCATGATTTGCGAAGCCGCCACTCGCTTTGCACGATTGCCTCTCGCCCATCTCATGGAACCGGCGAAACGACACGCATCGAACGGTTTCAGGGTTACGCCTTATCTGGCGAATTCCATCGCCGGTGGTGCTGCGGACATCGCGAGGGATGTCCCCATGGCCGCGCTTCTCATGCCCGGAGGCAAGCCCCTCGCAGCCGGTGAGCGGTTGGTGCAGGGCGCGTTGGCGGGGACGCTGCGCGCCATTACCCATGACGGAGCAGCCGCGCTGCACGAGGGCGAGATCGGCCGCAAATTATCGGATCATATCGCGAGCATGGGCGGGCACGTCACGCGGCAGGATTTGCGAAATTATCGCGTCGTGGAACGTGATGCCGTCCATGGCATCTATCGCGGACACGAGATTTTTGGACCCCCGCCGCCCGTCTCTTCCGGCGTGCATATCTTGCAGATGCTGAATATCTTAGAGGGATTCGACATTGCAGGGCTTGGATTCGGAACGCCTGACGGTTTGCATCTGATTGCCGAAGTGCTCAAGATCGCTTTTGCCGACCGCACCGCCGTGATGGCGGACCCGGCCTTCTTCGAGGTTCCGGTGAAGCGGCTCATCTCGAAGGAATACGCCAGCGAAAAGCGCCGTGACCTCGATATCGCGCGGGTGCGGCAGTGGAGCTCTGGTTTCGACGGTAGCGAAGGGGCGAACACGACCCATGTCACGGTTGCCGACGCCGAAGGTTGGATTGTCGCCGCCACCCATACCATTGGGCCGGGGCTTTTTGGCGCGAATGTGCTGGTGCCTGAACTTGGGTTGATCGCCAATAACTACATGAGCGACTTCGATCCACGGCCGGGACGGGCACAATCGATCGCCCCAGGCAAGCGCTTGACGAGCTCCCAGTCGCCCATGATCATCGTCAAGGACGGGAAGCCGCTCTACGCGCTCGGGTTGCCGGGCGGGCTCAGAATCTTCGGTTCGGCCATGCAGGCGATCTTGAACCTCATCGACCACGGTATGTCCTTGCAGGAAGCCGTCGAGGCCCCGCGCCTTTGGACACGAGGGCACGAAGTGGAGGTCGAACCTGCCTTTCCCGGCGATGCGATCGCGGAGCTTGCCAGGCGGGGACATGAGGTTGTCCGCGTGCCGCACGTCGGAGGCGGGATGAACGCAGTTTCCTTGAAAGCCCAAGGGCAGATTGAAGGTGCGGCGTGTTGGCGCGCGGACGGGACACCGGCTGGGCTCGGCGGCGGTCTTGCCCGTCATGACATTTCCGCGTGAACGCGAATAGTGAGGAAGCGATGAC
>JBGTNZ010000029.1:0-4136 GCA_041742805.1 Aestuariivirga sp. | reverse complement strand
GAGTCGAGCGATTGATCGCTCTGGCGTCCGGCATCATTGCGCAATTTGGCGGCGCAACTGCGTCAAACGGCGCGGCGAGGCTGATCGTCAGATTTGATGCCGTTGCCAGAGCTCTGCATTGTGCATCGGCGCTTTGCGAGGCCGGATCATCATTAGGTTTCCGTCTTGCAATCGGCATTCATGCGGGAGACATCGAGCTGCGTGAGGGCAGTTTCTTCGGGCCCGTCGTGACGGTTGCGGAGGCAATTGCGGCAGCGGGCCGGCCGGGCGAAATCGTTGCGTCATCCGTCGTCCGCGAGCTTGCCTCCGGATCGGGGTTTCACTTCAAGGCGCATGCAACTCTCGTCGTGGAGGACCACGGCCCGGTTTCGCTTATGACAGTTTCAGCAGAGCGCCATCTCGAACCTGAAGTGCAGCACCATGCCGCGGCCAATCTCAAGGTTCTGAGCGCCCGTGAAAAGGAGGTGCTCAAGCACGTGGCGGAAGGGCTGACCAACGCCGCGATTGCCGGAAAGTTTGGACTGAGCGAACATACGGTGAAGCGCCATGTAGCCAATATCCTCATGAAACTGGATCTTCCAACACGGGCCGCGGCGGCAGCGCTGGCGGGCAAGGAACATTGATCATGCCCGAACGGGCCATGGCTCGATGCGCCGTTCGGTGGAAGCGGACCCCTCACCCGCATCCTAAAACGCCACCATGCTCTTGACCACGGCAATCGGTGCCGATGTTCGGAGAGACGAATGGAGGAAGCCATGAAGACGTTATCGCTCGTTCTCGCCGCATGTGCAGTGTCGTTCGGCCTCGCACTTGCGCCACAGGTCAAAGCTGCCGACCCATCGGCGGAAGCCGCTTATCAGGACATCCAGAAGACGCTTGGAACGGTTCCGGGTTTCTTCAAGCTCTTTCCGGAAGCGGGAATCGCGGGGGCGTGGATGGAATTCAAGTCGATCCAGCTCAATCCCAACACGAAGCTCAATGGCAAGACCAAGGAACTGATCGGGCTTGCAATCTCTTCGCAGATTCCTTGCGAATACTGCGTCTATTTCCACACGGCCGCCGCGAAGGCCAATGGCGCCACCGAGGAGGAAATCCGCGAGGCGGTGGCGATGGCCGCGATCGTCAGGCACTGGAGCACCGTGCTAAACGGTATGCAGGTGGACTACGACGGCTTCAAGAAGGAAGTCGACACGGTGCTGGGCGGCACGTCGCAATAGCAAAGCCCAACGGGCAAATGGAGGATAACATGACAACGACGACACAGCGGGTAACCGCCGAAGGCATCAAGAAGGCAATTGAAAGCCGCGATGGACGCATGCTCGCGAGCTTTTACAATGACGATGCGGTCGTGCGCGTCATCGACCGCAACAACCCGCCGAGCAAGCCCCGCGAGGTTGTTGGCAAGGCCGCCATCATCACCTTCTGGGACGATATTTGCAGCCGCGCCATGACGCATAAGGTGGAGAACGGCATCGCGAATGGCGATCATATCGCGTTCACGCAGGCTTGCTCCTATCCTGATGGCGCCAAGGTTTATTGCATGGCGGTTGTCGATCTGGCCGGCGGCAAGATCGCAAAGCAAACCGTGGTGCAGGCCTGGGACGAATAGCGGCCGTCGAGAATAGAGGATGCCCGGATCAAGTCCGGGCATGATGAGAGTAAAGTGTTATACCTCATCATGCCCGCGCTTGACGCGGGCATCGTTCAGAAGCTCCACTCCTTCGCTTTCGAGACGATGAAGTCGCGGAAGACGGTGACGCGTTTGGTTTCCTTGAGTTCCTCGGGATAGACGAAATAGGTGTCGAAGGCCGGAGTTTCCACGGGGAGATCGATCTGCACCAGATTGCCGTCGGCGGCGACGATATAATCAGCGAGCGAGGCGATGCCGATGCCGCTCTGCACGGCGCGGCGGAGGCCGTAAGCGCTGTTGATGCGGAGAGCTATGGGCCGCGGGTCACCCTCGATCCTGCCAACGGTTTCAAGCCAATTGATGGTGGTGAGGTAGGTTGGAGTCTGGCCGAAAATCAGAATCTTATGCTTATCGAGATCCTCCAGTGATTTCGGCATGCCGTTCTTCTTCACATAGTCGATTGAGGCATAGACATGGTGGTGCACGGTGAAGAGCTTGCGTTGGATAAGGTCGGGCTGAGTTGGCCGGCGCAAGCGGATCGCCACATCGGCCTCGCGCATGGCGAGATCGAGCTCGTTGTCGTCAAGCAACAGTGTGACCGCGATCTGCGGATAAAGTTCGGTGAACTCCTTGAGGCGGGGCGTCAGCCAGACGGAGCCTAATCCAACGGTCGTGGTGATCCGCAACTCGCCCGATGGCTTCTCTCTCGAATCCATCAGCCGCGTCTGGGCGGCTGAGAGTTTGGTGAAGACCTCATGCGCCGTGCGGTAAAGCACCTCGCCCTGTTCGGTGAGGATGAGGCCCCGGGCATGGCGGTGAAACAGGGGCACGTTCAGCCCATCTTCCAGCGCGCTGATCTGGCGGCTCACGGCGGATTGCGACAGGCTTAATTCATGGCCCGCGTGTGTGAAACTCCCGGCATCGGCCACGGCGTGAAAGATTCGGAGCTTGTCCCAATCCATGATGCTACTCGGCGGCATCGCGCACCTGTTCGCGCGCGTGGAGCCAGCGTTCGGCTTCGAGTGCTGCGATGCACCCCATGCCGGCAGCGGTGACGGCCTGACGATAGACATCGTCGGTGACGTCGCCAGCGGCATAGACGCCTTCGATGACGGTTTCCATGGAGGCTGGGTCGGCGATCAAATAGCCGCCCTCCTTGAAGGGAAGCTGGCCTTTGAAGAGTGCCGTTGCCGGTGTGTGGCCGATGGCGATGAAGATGCCGTCGACAGACATCTCTTCCGTGGCGCCGGTCTTGACATTTTTCAGGCGCGCGGCGGTGACGCCCCTCGGATCGTCTGTGCCCAGAACATCTTCGAGCACCGTATCCCACATGACCCTGATCTTGGGGTGGGCGAACAAGCGGTTTTGCAGTATGCGCTCGGCCTTGAACTGATTGCGGCGATGGATGACCACGACTTCGCTGGCGAAATTGGTGAGGAACAGGGCTTCCTCGACGGCCGTGTTGCCGCCGCCCACCACCAAGACCTTCTTGTCGCGATAGAAGAAACCATCGCAGGTGGCGCAGGCGGAGACGCCGAAGCCCTTGAAGCGCTCCTCGGAGGGAAGGCCCAGCCATTTTGCCTGTGCGCCGGTGCAAACGATCAGCGCGTCGCAGGTGTAGACTTGGCCGGAATCGCCCTTGAGCCAGAAGGGACGCTGCTTCAGGCGCACTTCGATGATGGTGTCGGAGACAATCTGAGTGCCCACATGCTCAGCCTGGGCCTGCATTTCCTCCATGAGCCATGGGCCCTGGATCACCTTGGCGAAGCCCGGATAGTTCTCGACATCCGTGGTGATGGTGAGTTGCCCGCCGGGCTGGATGCCCTGGATGAGGAGCGGCTGCAACATGGCGCGGGCGGCATAGATCGCGGCGGTATAACCGGCCGGTCCCGATCCGAGGATCAGAACGCGGGCGTGGCGGGGGGACATGACGGGCTCCGGGTTGCTATGAGAAAATAACATAGCTCATATGGGCTTTTCGGCAAGGCCGGTACAAGGAATTGTGAACAGTCCGCTTAACGGTTAAGGATTTTTGATGAGTGATTTGGCGGCGGAAACCCGGGGCGGCGGCTGGTTCGGCATCGTTTCTTCCACGGTGACCGCTGTGGTGGTGGGGTTTGCCTCGACCATCCTGTTGATCATGGAGGCGGCTCGCGCCGTGGGCGCCAATCCCGCCCAGCAGGCCTCATGGGCGGCTGCGCTGTGCTTCGGCATGGCCATCACCTCTCTCATCCTCTCGTGGCGCTACAAAATGCCGATCATTACGGCCTGGTCGACGCCGGGTGCTGCGCTGATCGCCACCAGTGCTGCCGGCGTCACCTATCCGAACGCGCTCGGCGCTTTCGTGGTGGCGGGGTTGCTCATGTGCGTCTCCGCGCTCATCAAGCCGCTGGAACGGGCCATCGAAAAAATTCCGACGCCAGTTGCCGCCGCCATGCTTGCGGGAGTGCTGCTGCGCTATGCGCTGGGCGTGCCGGGTGCCGCTGTCACCATGCCGCTCTTCGTT
>JBGTNZ010000028.1:0-7439 GCA_041742805.1 Aestuariivirga sp. | reverse complement strand
TATCAGCTCCAACCCCACAGCAGTAGCCTCGCCGCCGCCGATGCAGAGGGAGGCTATGCCTTTTTTGGCGCCTCTTGCGATCATGGCGTGAAGCAGGGTGACGACGATGCGGGCACCCGAGGCGCCGATGGGGTGGCCTATGGCGCAGGCGCCGCCGTTGACGTTGATGATGTCAGCGGGGAGCGAGAGATCGCGGAGTGCCGCTAAGGCTACGACGGCGAAAGCCGAGATCCAGCGCTCTCTATCACTTCCTCCACTTTCGGAAACCTCATCCGCGCCCCTTCCACCAGCGCGAAGATCGCGGGGATAACGATAAGCGTCAGCAGCGTCGATGACACCATGCCGCCGATCATCGGCACGGCGATCCGCTGCATCACTTCCGATCCCGTCCCCGTGCTCCACAAAATCGGCAACAGCCCCGCCATGATCGCCGCCACCGTCATCATCTTGGGCCGCACCCTGTCGACGGCCCCCTCCATGATCGCGCCGTAAAGATCGCCCCTATCGAAGACGCGCCCCTCCGCCCCGGCGCGATGCTTCCACTCCGCCAGCGCGTTTTGCAGATAGATTAGCATGACGACCCCGGTTTCCGCGGCAACGCCGGCCAGCGCAATAAAGCCCACCGCCACCGCCAGGGAAAGATTGAAGCCCATCCACCACATCAGCCAAAGCCCGCCCACCAGCGAGAACGGCAACGACAGCATCACCACTAAAGTCTCCGTCAGCTTGCCGAAATTCAGGTAGAGCAGAAGGAAAATGATCAGCAGCGTCACCGGCACGACAATCGCCAGCCGCGCCTTGGCGCGCTCGAGGTATTCAAACTGCCCGCTCCAGGTCACATAATACCCGGCGGGAAACTCCACATTCTCCGCCACCGCCCGCTGCGCCCTCGCGACATAGCCGCCGATATCGCTCTCGCGCGTATCGACAAAAATATAACCCGCCAGCTGCGCATTCTCCGTGCGGATCGAAGACGGCCCCGTCGTCAAGCGAATATCGGCAACTTCGCCCAGCGGAATCGAAACACCCGCCGCCGACGTCACCCGCACATTCCGCGCGATGGCGTCGGGGTCGCTGCGAAAATCCCGCGGCAGCCGCAAATTGACCGCATAGCGCTCGCGGCCCTCAACCGCCGTGGTGATGGGTTCCGCCCCCAGCGCCATGGCGATCGTATCCTGAACTTCCGATATCATCAGCCCATAGCGCGCGAGCTGCTGCCGGTCGGGCGTGATTTCAAGATAATACCCGCCAAGCACCCGCTCCGAAAAGGCGCTCGACGTTCCCGGAAGTTTCCGCAACACCTGTTCGATCTCGCGCCCCAGCCGCTCGATCTCCTTGAGGTCCGGCCCAAACACTTTGACGCCAACCGGCGTGCGAATGCCCGTTGAAAGCATATCGATCCTAGCCTTGATCGGCATGGTCCAGGCATTGGACACGCCCGGAAACTGCAACGACTTGTCCATCTCGGCGATTAGCGAATCCACCGTAACTCCGGCCCGCCACTCATTTTCCGGCTTCAAATTCACAATCGTCTCGATCATTTCGGTGGGGGCTGGATCGGTTGCCGTCCCCGCCCTCCCCGCCTTGCCGAACACCGATTCAACTTCCGGGAACGACTTGATGATCTTGTTCTGCGTCTGCAGAAGCTCAGCGCTCTTGGTGATCGAGATGCCGGGCAAGGTCACCGGCATATAGAACAGCGTGCCCTCGTTGAGATTGGGCATGAACTCGGAGCCAAGCTTCATCGCCGGCCAATAGCTTGCGCCAAGAACAACAAGCGCCACGGCAATGGTCAAGACTTTCGCCCGCAGCACCCCCGCGATCACCGGCCGATAAATCCAGATCAGAAAACGGTTCAGCGGATTCCGCCGTTCCGCGATAATGCGCCCGCGCACGAACATCACCATCAGCGCCGGCACCAGCGTCACCGAAAGAAACGCTGCCGCCGCCATGGCGAATGTCTTGGTATAGGCCAACGGCTTGAACAGCCGCCCCTCCTGCGCCTCCAGCGTGAAGATCGGCAGGAACGAAACCGTAATGATCAGCAAACTGAAGAACAGCGCCGGCCCCACCTCCTTCGCTGCCCCGATGATCACCTCCAGCCGCGGCGCCCCCGGCTCCGCCCGCTCCAGCCGCTTATGCGCGTTCTCGACCATGACGATGGCGGCATCCACCATGGCGCCAATGGCGATGGCAATGCCGCCCAGGCTCATGATGTTGGAAGAAAGCCCCAACAGCCGCATGCACAGGAAGGCGATCAGAATGCCGATGGGCAGCATGATGATGGCGACAAGGGCGCTCCTCACATGCAACAGGAACACAAAGCACACCGCCGCCACGATCAGGCTTTCTTCGAGCAAAGTGGTCTTGAGGGTTTCGGTGGCGCGATGAATGAGCGTGGAACGGTCATAGACGGCCTGAATCTCGGTTCCCTCCGGCAGGCTCGCCTTGATCTCTTCGATGCGCTCTTTCACGCTGTCGATGACCGAGAGCGCGTTTTCCCCATAGCGCTGGATGGCGATACCGCCCACGGCTTCCCCCTCGCCATTAAGCTCGGTGACGCCGCGCCGCTCATCGGGAGCAAGTTCAACCCGCGCCACATCCCTGAGCAGCACCGGCGTTCCGCCCTGCGCCTTCAGCACGATCGATTCAATATCGCCCTTATCCCGGAAATATCCGCGGCCCCGCACTGCATATTCCGTTTCCGCGATCTCGACGCTCCGCCCGCCCACATCCATATTGCTGTCGCGGATGGCGTTTCGCACCGTGCCGAGCGAAATGCCGAAACTTTGCAAACGCCGCGGATCGGCCACGACGCTATACTGCTTGACGAAGCCGCCCACGCTCGCCACTTCGGCGACACCCTCCGCCTTGGCGATGGCATAGCGGAGCCGCCAGTCCTGCGTCGTCCTAAGCTCCGCGAGGTCGCGCCCCTTCCCCGTCACCGCATATTGATAAACCCAACCCACCCCCGTCGCATCGGGGCCAAGCGCAGGCGTCACACCCGGCGGCAAGCGCCGCGCGGCAGCACTCAGATATTCCAGCACCCGCGAGCGCGCCCAATAGGGATCGGTGCCGTCATCGAAGATGATATAGACAAACGACACGCCGAAGAACGAGAAGCCCCGCACCACTTTGGATTTCGGCACGCTGAGCAGCGATGTCGTCAGCGGATAGGTGACCTGATCTTCCACAACCTGCGGCGCTTGCCCGGAATATTCCGTGTAAACGATCACTTGCGTATCAGACAGATCCGGAATTGCATCAAGCGGCGTCGTCTTCACCGCATAGAGCCCCGCAAAGATCAAAAACACCGTGCCGATCAGCACCAGCACAATATTCCGCGCCGACCACTCGATGACCTTGCCGATCATTGGCTGACCTCTTCACCGGTGGTGAGCGCGGTGAGCGCCGCCTTGAGATTGCTTTCCGCATCGATCAGGAAATTGGCCTTGGTGACCACCATGTCCCCTTTCTCAAGGCCTTCCGTGATCTCCACATAGTCGCCGCCCCGCCTTCCGAGCTTCACCGGGCGCGGCGCATATTTCCCATCGCCCAGGTCGACAATGGCGACCTGCCTCAGCCCGCTGTCGATGATGGCGCTCGTTGGCGCCGCCAGAAGCGGGGCGCTTCGCGCCGTCTCGATCGTCACATCCGCATACATCTGATGGATGAGCTTGTGATCGGGATTGGGCAATTCGATCCGCACTTGCGCCGTCCGCGTCTCGGCTTTCAGTTCCGGCAGGATGAAGGCGACCTTTCCACGAAAGATTTCATCGGGAAGAGCGCGCACCGATATCGAAACGGCATCGCCGACGCGCACGCGCCCGGCATCCTGCTCGGCCACGTCCGCCATCACCCAAACGGTCGAGACATCCGCAAGGCGGTAGAGCTCATCCCCCGGCATCACGCGCTGGCCAGGCACCACATTCTTGGTCATCAGCACGCCGCCCACGGGCGAGGGCCAATCCAGCGAAAAGGGCAATTCCCCCTTCTTGGGCAGATTGGTTATGAAGCTTTCGGGAACGCCATAGTTCCGCAGCTTGCGGGCATTGCCCTCCCTTTGCCCTTGCGACTCCGCAATGCGGTATTCGGCCTGCGCCTGCACAATCGCCGGGCTATAGATGCGAAACAGCTTCTCCCCCGCCTTCACCGCCTGCCCCGTCGCTCCCGCGTAAACCTCCTCGATGAACCCTTCGACCCGCATGGTGACCGAATGCTGCCGCCGCTCATCCAATTGCACAGTACCCGGAGCATGGATCGCCTCCGCCAGCACGCGGCGTTCAACCGCCTCGGTCCGAACCCCCGCGCGCTGCACCTTCTCGATACTCACTTTTACAATCGACGGATCGGCAGCCGCTTCCCCCTCGTCCTCGTAAACAGGGATATAATCCATCCCCATCGAGTCCTTCTTCGGCGTAAGGGACGTATCCGGAAGCCCCATGGGATGGCGGTAGAATTGCACTTTCCGACCCGCCTCCACCGGGGCCTCGATATCCTTGAGACTTGTAGCGGCAATAAACCCGCCCACACCGCTCATGGCGATAAGAACAAGAATAAGAAGAATTCGCATGATTAAACCTCTGGCAAACAGGCTGGCGGCAGCGCGATTGCGCTGTCCGTTAGGCATGAAGAGTCAGAAGATCAGATACGCGGAGGCCGTCGCAGCGGAACATCGCTCCGCGAGTTTAGTTCGGCGGCGTCGAAGGCAACGGCGCCGGGCCGGGCCGGAATTGCCGCCTCGCCCGTCTCATCAGCGAGAATAGGCGCCGGAGCGCATTGCGCGGAACAGGCGGCCTGCATGGCGCACCCAGGCTCCGCTTTGTCGCAGTGGCAAGGATCGCCCGCGCAATCCGCTGCAACAGCCGCCGCCACCGCCTGAACGGCAAGGCCCTGCAACGGCGCCAGCGAGATCGCCAGCAACACGGCGATTGCAACCAGCCTGCGAACAATCCATTTCATGCACAAACGCTAACGGCTCGCTTCTTCACGGTCAAGCCACAGTCCCGTCATCCCTCTCTTCCGTCATCCATTCTTCCGTCATCTCTCTCTTCCGTCATCCCTTTCTTCCGTCATCCTATTCTTCCGTCATCCCGGCGAAAGCCGGGATCCATCTTTCAGCGCGAGGACTCCAGAAAGCCACTTCCTGTTAACCATGGATCCCGGCTTTCGCCGGATGACGAAGAGCGCGAGGCGTTAACCCGCCGGCGCCATTGCAGCGGCGACAACGGCATAGCGGGCCGCTTTGCCGATCAGCACCAGAGGCAGGAACACCAGAAGGCGCACCCGCAACGCTCCCGCCGCCACCGTCATGGGATCGCCCACCAGCGGAAGCCATGAGAACAGCAGCGGCCAGCTTCCATAGCGGTTGAACAGTCCCGCAGCCTGTTCGAGGCGCCGCGCCGTCACGGGAAACCACCGCTTTCCAACCAGATCGATGAAGAACCGGCCCAGAAACCAGTTGAGCACCGCACCCGCCGTATTGCCGGCCGTTGCCACCGTTACCAGCGCCACCACGGAGCCCGGAAAGAGCAGCAATGCCCCAGCCAAAGCAGCTTCCGACGAACCGGGAATGAGTGTGGCCGCGAGAAACGCGGAAACAAAAAGCCCTGTGTAGACGGCAAACTCCTCCGCCATGCTTCAGTGTCTACCGGGCTGCGCGCTTGCCGTCTCACCGCTCAGATCCTCGATAATCGGGCATTCCGGCCGCTCATCGCCATGGCAACGCGCCGCCAGATGCAGGATCGAATCCCGGAGTGCCGTGAGCTTTTCGATATCGGCGTTGAGCGCCGTCGCATGAACGAGCGCTATTTTCTTGACGTCGTGGCTGGCCCGCCGCCGGTCCGACCAGAGCTTGAGCAAATCCCTGATCCGCTCCACCGAAAAGCCCAGCTCGCGGGCGCGGCGCACAAAGCGCAGGCGGTGCACATCCGCCTCGCGATAATTGCGATAGCCATTTTCCCCTCGAGCCGCCGGAGCGATCAAGCCGATCTCCTCATAGTAACGGATCATTTTGGCCGAGACACCGGAGCGCTCGGCGGCCTCGCCGATGTTCATTGAAATATCCCTTGACCTTCCCATCGTGGGAAGGTCCATATGGCTTGTCATCGCGCACTATTCAATCGCCAGGAAAAATCTGATGACCCACACTCATGCGCCAGCCCTCGACTCCGTCTGCGGCATGACCGTCGATCCGCATACTGCGAAACATCGCACCGATTATCAGAGCCGGCCCTATTATTTCTGCAGCGCCGGCTGCAAGGCCAAATTCATCGCCGCGCCCGCGAAATATCTCGCTCCCAAAATGGCGGAACCCGTGGACACATCCGCCACCTATACCTGCCCGATGCATCCGGAAATCCGCCAGCAGGGCCCCGGCTCCTGCCCGAGCTGCGGCATGGCGCTGGAACCGCTGACCGTCACCGCCGACTCCGGCCCCAATCCCGAACTCGCCGACATGACGCGACGGTTCTGGATCGGCCTCGCGCTCGCGCTTCCCGTTTTCGCCCTTGAAATGGGCGGCCATATCACCGGCCTTGCCATGCAGTTGGGCCAGCAAACGTCGAACTGGATTCAGCTGCTCCTGGCCACCCCCGTCGTGTTGTGGGCTGGATGGCCCTTCTTCGTTCGCGGCTACCAGTCGCTCCTCACCCGCAACCTCAACATGTTCACCCTGATCGCCATGGGCACCGGCGTTGCCTGGATCTACAGCGTGGTGGCGACAGCGCTTCCCGATATTTTCCCCCAAGCCTTCCGCCAGCATGATGGCTCGGTCGCCGTCTATTTCGAAGCCGCCGCCGTCATCACCGTGCTTGTACTCCTCGGCCAGGTCATGGAACTCCGCGCTCGCGATCAAACATCGGGCGCCATCAAAGCCCTTCTCGGTCTGACGCCAAAAACCGCCCGGCGCATCGACGCACACGGCAACGACGAGGAAATCGATCTCAACGCCATCGCCAAGGGCGACCACCTCCGCGTCCGCCCCGGCGAAAAAGTTCCCGTCGACGGTGAAATCACCGAAGGCCGCTCCTCCCTCGATGAATCCATGGTGACCGGCGAGTCGATGCCCGTCACCAAGGAAGCGGGCGCCAAAGTCATCGGCGGCACGCTCAATGCCAGCGGCGGCTTCATCATGCGCGCCGAAAAAGTCGGCCACGAAACAATGCTCGCCCGCATCGTCCAGATGGTCGCCGACGCCCAGCGCTCCCGCGCCCCCATCCAGCGTCTCGCCGATCAAGTCTCCGGCTGGTTCGTGCCGCTGGTCATCGCCATCGCAGCACTCGCCTTCGCCGCATGGGCCGTATGGGGCCCGGAGCCCCGCCTCGCCTACGGTCTCGTCGCCGCCGTCGCCGTTCTCATCATCGCCTGCCCCTGCGCGCTGGGTCTGGCGACACCCATGTCGATCATGGTCGGCGTCGGCCGCGGCGCGCAGGCTGGCG
>JBGTNZ010000027.1:0-3410 GCA_041742805.1 Aestuariivirga sp. | reverse complement strand
TGATCATTACCTACTGGCGTGACATTCCCTCGGCGGTTTCCGTAAAACTGGGCCGGAAAGAAGAAAAACGCATGCTCGCCGACCGCTTTCAGGAGGCCATCGACATGGCGGCCATGCGGGGCGACGCCACCGATACGGACTCCTATCTAGCCGATTGGCGCCGGGCCGAGCCCGTTCCGGTGGGCGATGATCTGGCGGCCGAAGTGGAGAAGGCCAAGGCCGACATCGAAGCCACTTATGATAAAGACAAGCTTAAAGCCCTCATCGCCGCCGGCGGGAAAGCCCTCGATAAATGACTCACACGCTCGTGGCCTCCGCCACCCGCCAGCACATTATCGGTTTCGACCGGCCTTTCACGGTGATCGGTGAACGCATCAACCCCACGGGACGCAAGAAACTTGCCGCCGAAATGCAGGCCGGGAATTTCGAAACGGTGATCAAGGATGCCCTCGCCCAGGTGGCGGCGGGCGCCCATATTCTGGATGTGAATGCGGGCGTCACCGCGGTCAATCCGAACGAGACCGAGCCGCCGCTCATGCGGCAAACGCTGGAGATCGTGCAGTCGCTTGTCGACCTGCCGTTATGCATCGACAGTTCCGTCACCTCGGCACTCCAAGCGGGGCTTGAAACCGCCAAGGGGCGGCCTCTTGTCAACTCCGTGACCGGAGAGGAAGAGAAGCTTGAGGCCATCTTGCCGCTGATCGCCAAATATAATGTCGCGGTCGTCGCCATCTCCAATGACGAGACGGGGATTTCGGAAGACCCGGATGTGCGTTTCGCGGTCGCCAAGAAAATCGTCGAGCGCGCCGCCGATTTCGGTATCAAGCCGCACGACATCGTGGTCGATCCGCTGGTGATGCCGATCGGCGCCATGGGGACGGCGGGCCAGCAGGTGTTCCGGCTGGTCAGGCGGCTGCGCGAAGAGCTGAAGGTGAACACTACCTGCGGCGCATCCAACGTATCTTTCGGCATGCCGAACCGGCGGGCGCTTACCGGCTATTTCCTGGCGATGGCGGCGAGCCACGGCATGACCTCGGCCATCATGAACCCGCTGCATGATGAAGACATGCACGCGATCTATGGCGCCAACGTGCTGAACGGCACCGACAAGCATTGCAAATTCTGGACGAACCGGTTCCGCGAGATGACGGCGGCGCCCTCGAAAGCCGCGCAGGCGGCGGGCGAGATTTCGTCCAATGCCGATATCGAGGCGCGGCGCAAGGCGCGCGAGGAGAGACGGCGGCGGGGATAGCATGAGCGACGCTCTCATCGTCTTCACACCATCCGGCAAGCGCGGGCGTTTTCTGCTAGGAACGCCGGTTTTGCAGGCGGCGCGGTCGCTGGGGGTCGACATCGATTCAGTTTGCGGCGGGAGGGCCATTTGCGGGCGCTGCCAGGTGAATGTGGGCGAAGGGGAATTCGCCAAGCACGGCATCAGGTCATCGGCGTCGCATCTTTCGGAATTCTCTCAAGTTGAAGAGCGTTACAAGAGGCTCCGTAGCCTCAATCCCGGGCGCAGGCTTTCATGCCAGACCAAGCTGCTCGGCGATGCCGTCATCGACGTGCCGCCGGAATCGCAGGTCCACAAACAGATCGTGCGCAAGGAAGCCGACACGCGCGTCATCGAACTCGATCCCTGCACCCGCCTCTGTTTCATCGAGGTGGAAGAGCCGGACATGCACAAGCCTTCCTCCGACCTTGAGCGCGTCTACCGGGCTTTGAAGGAGCAGTGGCAAATTGAAAATCTCTCCTGCGATCTTTCGATCATCGCGGGCTTGCAGAAGACGCTGCGCAAGGGCGAATGGAAGATTACCGCGGCGGTCTATTCGCGGGCACCCGGCGGCGGCAATCGCCTGGCCGCCATCTGGCCGGGGTTTCATGACAAATTGTTTGGCCTCGCCATCGATGTGGGCTCCACCACCATTGCCGCGCACCTCACCAATCTCTCGACCGGCGAAGTCGCAGCCTCGGCTGGACTTATGAACCCGCAGATTCGCTTTGGCGAGGATCTGATGAGCCGGGTTTCCTATGTGATGATGAACCCCGGTGGTGAAAAGGAAATGACGGCCGCCGTGCGCGAGGCGCTCAATACGCTCTCGATGCAGGTGGCTACCCAAGCCGGAATCGAACTTAGCGACATTCTGGAAATCGTGCTTGTCGGCAATCCCGTGATGCACCATCTTTTTCTCGGCATCGATCCCATTGAGCTTGGAGGCGCCCCCTTCGCGCTGGCGACGGGTTTGCCGATGACCATTCCGGCACGGGAACTGGACGTCAAACTCAATCCTGGCGCCTGGGCCTACATCCTTCCCTGCATCGCGGGCCATGTTGGCGCCGATACGGCGGGGATGGTGCTTTCAGAAGCGCCGCATGAATCGGACGAGATCATGCTGGCGGTGGATGTCGGCACCAACGCCGAAATCGTGCTGGGGTCAAAGGCGCGTTTGCTGGCCTGTTCATCACCCACGGGGCCCGCTTTCGAGGGCGCGCAGATTTCCTGCGGGCAGCGGGCCGCTCCGGGAGCCATCGAGCGCATCCGCATCGATCCCGAAACGCTGGAGCCCCGCTACCGCGTTATCGGTTCCGACAAATGGTCGGATGAGGAAGGTTTCGAGGAAGCAGTGGCGCAAACTGGAGTCACCGGCATTTGCGGCTCCGGCATTATCGAAGTGATCGCGGAGATGTACCTCGCCGGAATCATCAATCAGGATGGCCAGGTCGATGGCTCGCTGGCAGCCCGCAGCCCGCGAGTGGAGCCCTACAAGCGCACTTTCAACTATCTCGTGCGCGACGGCGAACCCCGCGTCCAGATCACCCAGAACGATGTCCGTGCTATCCAGCTTGCCAAGGCCGCACTTTATGCGGGGGTGCGCCTACTGATGGACAAACTCGAGATCGAGCAAGTGGGCAAGATTCGGCTGGCGGGCGCTTTTGGCAGCCATATCGATGTCAAATATGCGATGATCCTTGGACTCATCCCGGATTGCGATCTGGCCCATGTGCAGTCAGCGGGGAACGCGGCGGGCACGGGCGCTCGCATCGCACTGCTCAATTCCGCAGCGCGCGATGAAATCGAAGCCGTGGTGCGGCGCATCGACAAGATCGAGACGGCGGTTGAGCCCAAGTTCCAGCAGCATTTCGTGGAAGCCATGGCGCTTCCCCACAAGACGGCGCCCTATCCCAACCTCTCGAAAGTGGTGACATTCCCGCCGCGCAAAGACGTTCAGACACCGGATGATTCCGGTGGCGAGAGACGGAAACGACGGCGCGGATAGGCCGCGAGATTTTGTTTCAAAACGGCGAGGGCGGCCGTTTACGGTCTTGCAATAACATACGGGTTAAGTCGCCGGCATCGTGAGCCAGCAGATTAACATCCATTTCAAGCGAAAAGCATTTGTTGCTCAGTTCCT
>JBGTNZ010000026.1:0-4759 GCA_041742805.1 Aestuariivirga sp. | reverse complement strand
CAGATTGCGCAAGATGCGAAAATGCGGGAACAGGGAGTAGTCCTGAAACACCATGCCGACCGAGCGCCGCACATGGCGCCATGAGGATTCAGGCAGCGCAGCGACATTTTTTCCGTCGAAGATGATCTCGCCGCCCGTGGTAGCTTCCAGCCCGTTGAGGCAGCGGATCAAGGTGCTCTTGCCCGAACCGGAGGAGCCCATGATGACGACCCGCTCGCCGGGATTTACGGAAAAATCGATGCCGTGCAGGACCTCGACCGTGCCGTAGTTCTTGCGCAGCCCGCGTGTTTCCAGGATCGGTACTTCTGTTATCTCGGACATTCCCGATCCCCTCGGCTTTTCGATCACGGAACTTCGATGCGCCGCGAAGGAGCGCCGAAGATTTTTTCGAGGCGCTTTGTGCCGGCGGCCATGGCGGAACCCACGAGGAAATAAATAACCAGAATGAAGGCGTAGACTGTGATGCCGGGCGCGCCGCCCTGAAAATAGGCCGCGCGTTCGACCACGATCTGGGCACTCCTCAGCAATTCGGTCGCGCCAACCAGTGCCGCGATGGAAGTCGACTGCATGAGGATCGTGCACAGGCCCGCATAGGCGGGAATGATCGGCCGGATGGCCTGGGGAACGATGATGAAGGTGAAAATTTCCCGGGAACTTAGCCCCAGTGCGCGGGCACTTTCGAATTGGTGCCGGGGGACAGCATTGATGCCGCCTCTGACGATCTCAGCGCCGTTGGCACCACCCCAAAGCGACAGGCTGACGATGGTCGCCTCGACCGGCCCGAGCTGGAGCCCGAATGCCGGCGCGCCGAAAAAAACGAAAAACACGCTCACGATCTGAGGAATGTCGCGGAACAATTCTATGAACCCGCGCACCGCCATGCGGGGCAGGGCCGGGCGTATGGTCGCGAGCCCCCCGAACACGATCGAAATCAAAATCGAAAAGGCCGTGCTGGCGACAAAAATAAGCAGCGACAGTCCCGCGGCCCACAGGAAAAACCCCGCATTGTCGGCGATGAGCTCGAGGTTCATGCCTTGAACCCCCGTCCCAGCCGCCGTTCGATCAGAGTTGCGATCGACGACATTGCCAGCACCAGCGTCACATAGCCGACAAAGAGCGCGAAGAAGTTCTCGAGCGCGCGGTAATCGGATGCGACGTTATCCATCGCGATATAGGTGAGTTCGGGAACGCCGATAGCCGTCAGCAACGCTGAATTCTTGGTGGTTGAAGCCGCCGTGTTCATCATCGCGGGAACGACGGTGCGGGTGGCCAGCGGCACGACCACAAGGACGAAAGCATGGAGCGGCCTTAGCCCCAGGGATTTCGCCGCATCAAGCAGGCCCTTGGACAGCCCTTCGATAGCGCCCCTTATGCTCTCGATCTGATAGGCGCCAGCCCAGATGGAGAGGACGATGATGCCGGATGTGATGGCGCTCGCGCGAATACCGAGTTCAGGTAACCCGAAATAGAAGAAGAAGAGCTGGACGAGGAGAGGCGTATTCCGAAAAAAACTGACGTAAGACCTGACCAGCGTCTTTAACACCGGCACATTGAAGAACAGCACGGTGGCTCCGGCGTAACCGATCACGATCGAGATCGCGATACAGGTGACCGCCAGGATCAGGGTCATCTGAAGGCCGGCTAAGAGGAGCGGCGTCGCACTCCAAAGGTATTGCCAATCGAATTCGACGCCGCCCATTGATATCTACCGCTTCTACGGTAGCACGGTATTCTGGTCGGAACTGCCGTCGGCGGGAGGCTCAACGTAACCTTTGAGCGTCATGTCCCGCAGCACGCCGGCTGAGGTGTATTTGCCAACCGAAGCTTCGAAGACACCTTCTTTTTTCGCCATAGTCACCATGTCGTTCATGAACAGGCGAAGCGCCTCATCATGTCGGCGCACGGCGGGCGCTGCCCAACCGATGGCGAACGATATGCCAGCCAACTTAACGCTGGGGTCTTTCTCCGCCGCGGCGATCAGCGGCTCGTTATCCTGGGTCACGCCATCGCCGCGACCTTGCCGGAACGCCATGATGGCGTCGTTGAGGTTGTCGAACTTGGTGAGTTTGATGTTGGGATGGTTCTTTTCGATATCTTCGGCCTGAAGACTGCCCTTGTTGGTGAGCAGTTCCTTGCCGTCGAACTCTTCAAGCTTGGTAAAACCGCTGTAAGGGCCATCGGACTTTACCAAAACGCCTGAACCGCTCCAGTTTGTCGAGGTGGCATAGTCGACGGACTTCTTGCGTTCGTCAGTAACCCCCAACGTGGCGATGATGAAATCAATCTTGCCGGACGTCAGCATCTGAATGCGTGTTGCCGATGTGACGCAAGTGAAAGTGGCTTTTTCCGGATCGCCAAAGGCCTTCTCCGCCACGTAGCGCGAGAAATCTACATCGATGCCGGTGGGCTTGCCCTGTTCGTCCATGTAGCCGAAAGGCGGGGCATCGCATTTGACCCCGACCCGGAACTCGCCGGCTTTCTTCAGCTCATCGGGAACCTTAGTATCGGCTGCCATGGCCGTTGGCGCGATGGCCACGAGTGCAAGAAAGGCACTGGCATAAAGCACTGCACGGCGAACAGCTAATGTCGGCATTATCATAACTCCCTGTTGGCGATTTTTTAACCGCATCACCGCATATCTACTGGACAAAGATTAGATTGTCAACACTTTACAATTTAATCTTTGCTATTCGTAAAGAATCGTGATAGGAACGGCTAAATACCAAACAGACTCAACGAGGTAACCTTGCTCACAAAGCGCAGGCCACTGGTCGACACGGTGGCGGAGGAAATCGAGCGGATCATAATCGAGGGGGAATTGCGCCCTCGCGACAAGCTCAATGAAGTCGAAATTGCCAAACGGCTGGGCGTCAGCCGTGGCCCGGTGAGGGAGGCTGCCCGTCAACTCCAGGAAAAAGGCCTTCTCGACGCGCACGCCTTCCGCGGTTCCTTCGTTCGCGCTCTCGGTCAACTGGAAGTGGCGGAGATTTATGCGCTGCGCTCGGTGCTTGAAAGCACCGCTGTCGCGGAGGCGACCCGACTTGCGACGCCCGCCGACCTGGCGGACATCGAGCGCGCCCTGCGCGAATCCGAAACGGCGGCCTTCTCCAATGCCAAGAGCCGGATGATCGAGGCCGATGTTGCCTTTCATACGGCGATCTGCCGGGCCGGGCACAATGGCCGCATCACCGAGACGTTCATCAAACTGGCGACCGAACTGCGCCTGGTTCATCTGCTGATGAACCCCGATCCCCACCGTATGCGCGCCGCGGCGAAGAGCCATGCAGCCATTCTTGAGGACATCAAATCACGCGGGCTGGACCGGGCCGTCGGCGCCATCCGCGGACATATCAATGACGAGCGCGATGAGGTTCTGCAATATCTTGGCCCCCACGGCGACAGCATCGCCACTCCAGCCGCCGAGGACGACGTCCACGCCCGCGAGGAAGAGATTAGCGCTTCGCTCAAGGAACGCATCAAGGTCACGGCGCACAAGCGCGAGGATTTCGGGCTTCTCGCCCGCATGAACCGCGAGCTCGCCGACGATGAGGGACACCGCAATCCGATGACGGTGCCGCAGCTCGAGGAGCGCTTCAGGCGCTTCGTCGATCAGGAAAAATGGAGCGTCGATCTATTCTCTCTCGACGATGAAATCATAGGCTACGCCACGCACCGCTACGAACCCGATCCGGCCGAGCCCAGCGGCAAGCACATTCGTCTGCGCCAGTTTTATATCGTGCGGCACCGCCGCCGCGGGGGTGCGGGCCGGGTGGCGTTGGACAAACTGGTGGGCAGCCGTTTCAAGACGGGCGAGCGGATTTATCTCGAGGTGATCGAGACGAACCCGGGCGGCAAGGTGTTTTGGCTGCGTACGGGCTTTACTCCATATGGCACGATCATGGAGCACGTGATCGATGCGCGGGAGGGAGAATGAGCGAGGAGACAGTGCCAAAGCTTGCCCTCCGGCGATGCGAACCGAATGATCTTGTCCTTCTCGCCCGTATGAACCGCGAGCTGATCGAAGACGAAGGACACCGCAATCCGATGACGGTGCCGCAACTCAAGCAACGCTTCGAGCGCTTCATCACCGAAGAGGGCTGGAACGTGGACGTTATTCTCTTAGGAAACGAAATCGCGGGCTTCGCCACCCATAGATACGAGCCCGATGTGGCCGAACCGGACGGGACGCACGTTCGTCTTCGCCAGTTCTACATCGCCCGAAGCATGAGGAGAGGCGGCATCGGCCGGAGCGCGCTCGAACTCCTCATTGCGGAACGCTTCCGGACCGGCGACCGGATTTTCCTCGAAGTGTTCGTAACAATTCCCGGCGGCAAAATCTTCTGGTCACGCACTGGGTTCAAGCCCTACGCGACCACCATGGAACGGTTAGTGGAAATGAAAGGCCGCGGGGGGACACTTCCGATGCAAGCCCCTGCAATCACACGAGAGTAAACTGTCCCACTTTTCCTCTAACGCATCGATATAAATAGTTTCCGACACTCCCGCAGGGAGCGCCAAGTCTTTCTTTTGCGTAAAAAACCTCTTCATTTTCAATGGGTTTATTGAGAAAGAGTGTACGCTATTAATGAGCAAAAACGCGTCGTGTGTGCTCTTGATGCGGCGATGTGCATGCCGACGGCGCTTCCGCTTTCTGAAATGGTCGCAGGATCATCTTGAAACCGTTTGCCATTGGCCTGTTTCAGCGGCGCGGTAAGCGGCGTCTATCACCCGCACGCCGTGCAGGGCTTCGGCAAAACTT
>JBGTNZ010000025.1:0-5957 GCA_041742805.1 Aestuariivirga sp. | reverse complement strand
TGCTTGCCGCCACCCACGACCTGGAAGGCATGCGCGTCTTCATCGGCGCCGACTCGCTGGCTTTCCTGTCGGTCGATGGCATCTACCGCGCCATGGGCTACGAGGGCCGCGATCCTTTGCGCCCGCAATTCACCGACCACTGTTTCACCGGCGATTATCCAACCCCACTCACCGATTTGACCGGCGAGCGTGGCAAGCAACAGCTCTCGCTTCTGGCCGAGGCAGGCTAGCCAACATGACGGGGCTTCTGGCGAACCGCGTCGCCGTGGTGACCGGCGCCTCGCGCGGCATTGGCCGCGCCGCCGCACTTGCCCTGGCAAAAGAAGGCGCCCACGTCGTGGCGCTGGCGCGAACCCAAGGCGGCCTTGAAGAGCTTGACGACGAGATCGGCAAACTTGGAGGCACGGCCACGCTGGTCCCCGCCGACTTGAAAGACTTTGACGCCCTCGACCGCCTTGGCGCAGCGCTTTTCGAGCGCTGGAAGAAACTCGATATCCTGGTGGCCAACGCCGGCGTGTTGGGCAAACTGACGCCTCTGGCCCATGTCGACCAAAAAGTTTGGGACGATGTGATGGCTGTCAATCTCACCGCCAACTGGCGTTTGATCCGCTCGCTCGATCCCCTGCTGCGCGCCTCCGATGCAGGTCGCGCCGTATTCCTGAGCTCCGGTGCTGCGCAGTCTTGCCCCGCCTATTGGGGTCCCTACTCGATCTCCAAAGCCGCCCTCGAAGCCCTCGTAAAAACCTACGCCGCGGAACTGGCAACGACACCAGCGCGCGCCAATTGCTTCAACCCCGGCGCGACACGAACCAAAATGCGCGCCACCGCCATGCCGGGGGAGGACCCGGAGACGCTTCCCACGCCCGAAGACGTCGCCGCGCAGATCGTGCCGATGTGTGTACCGTCCTTCACAAGCAATGGCGCGGTGTTCAGATACGAGCTATTCTCTCCATCACCGGCCTTGAGCCGGTGATCCAGACTGGATGGCAGGGTCAAGCCTGCCACGGAGAGAGGTGAAGGGTGTTTAACGATCCTTCTCGTAAGGATTTTTCCCGCCTCGCAAACTAAATCGGATCGGCACGCCCCAGAGCTCGAAATCCTTGCGAAGGCCATTCATCAAGTAGCGCACATAGCTTTCCGGCAACTTCGACAATTGATTGCCAAAAATCGCAAAGGTGGGCGGGCGTGCATTGGCCTGGGTCGCATAGCGTATCTTGATGCGGCGGCCCGAAGGTGCCGGCGGCGGGTTGCGCTCCAAGGCCGATTCAAGCCAGCGGTTAAGCTGCGACGTGGTGATGCGGCTGTTCCATTTATCCATGGCGCCGAACACCGCTTTCATCAGCTTGTCGACGCCGCGCTCCTGTTTGGCCGACAGCGTCACCACCGGCACGCCGCGTATTTCCGGCAGAACATCCTCAAGATCGCTCTGCACCTGCTTCAGAAGCTTGTCCTTGTCCTCGACCAGGTCCCATTTGTTCAGTGCAAGGACGATAGCGCGGCCTTCGCTGGCCACGAGATCGGAGAGCGCCAAATCCTGCCGCTCGATTGCCATTGAGGCATCGATCAGCACCACGACGCAATCCGCGAAGCGGATAGCGCGAAGCGCATCCGCCACGGCGAGCTTCTCGATCTTGCCCGTAACTTTCGACTTGCGCCGTATGCCTGCCGTATCCCACAGCTTGATTTTTTCCCCGTGCCAATCGAAATCGGAAGAGATTGCATCACGCGTGATCCCCGCCTCGGGGCCTGTGAGCATCCGCTCCTCGCCCAGCATGACATTGACCAGCGTCGATTTGCCGGAGTTGGGCTGGCCGATGATGGCAAGCTTCAGCGGCCCTACAGCTTTTTCCTCATCATTTTCTTCCTCGGCGGCGTTCCGCGCAAAGGGCACGATGGCGTCGTGCAGATATTCCATGCCTTCGCCGTGCTCGGCTGAAACCGGCAGGGGCTCGCCAAATCCGAGTTCGTAAGCTTCCATCACGCCGGAATCCGCCATGCGGCTTTCCGCTTTATTGGCCACAAGCACCACGGGCTTGCCCTTCTTGCGGATGCGCTCGGCGAATTCCCGGTCGACAGGCGTCACGCCAACGCGCGCATCGATGACGAAGAATACCAGATCGGCATCCTCGATCGCCGTCTCCGCCTGGGCGCTCATGCGCGCCTCGAGCGTCAGTTTCTTCGCATCGTCAAGACCGGCTGTATCGAAAACCCGGAAGCGGAGATCGCCGATACGGCCCTCGCCTTCGCGCCGGTCGCGCGTCACTCCCGGCTGATTGTCGACAAGCGCCACCTTGCGCCCGACGAGCCGGTTGAACAGTGTGGATTTGCCGACATTAGGACGCCCGAGAATGGCGACGGTTGCGGTCATTGCGGGTCGCTGAAGGTACCGTCCGCGGTTTGATTGCAATCGGGGTCGCCGGCCTTGCAGGCAGGCTCCGGGGTAGTTGCCGTATCGCCGGCGCCGGTTTGCGCCGTTGTATTGCCGGGCTGTTCGACGGTCGCTGAATCGGACGCATCGGGAAATTGTGTTTTACCGGGAATTGCGTCCTCGCGCGTGCCCGGCAGTACTGTGTTGTCAGTGCTTCCCGTCAACCTGTCGATATAGCTGCATCCGGTCGTGGAGACAGCAGCGAAAAGCAAAGCCGCAATAATGATAAGCCTGCGCATCTCGCTCACGTCTGCGGCAACAGTGGAATAAGGAGCTCGCTCAGCGTCTCGGCCCGCTGGCGCAACGCCACGGGCGTGTCCGCATCGGCGAGAATGGCGCCCATGGCCTTGTTGGCGAGCGCGTAATCGCCGCTGCGCCAGGCGGCAATACCGAGGATTTCCCGCGCCGCATGGCGCCATGGATTACCGGGCTGGTCGAAACTTCCAACGCGTGCGGAAAGTTCATCCGGTTTCAGCGTATCGGCCAGCACATACCCGGCCCTGATTCTCGCAAGATCGCGAAGTGCCGCGTTGGCCCTCCCATCGGCGGCTACCGCATCATAGGCCTTGACCGCGTCATCGCTCTTTCCCTGCGCTGCGAGAAGGTTCGCCTCGCGTAGCCGGGCCAGCGCCTCGTACCCTTGATGGCTGATGGACTCGAATTGCTTCAGCGCTTCGTCGGTCTTTCCCGCCCCGGCAAGCTTCGTTGCCTCAAAAAATGTCAGCGCCGCCGCTTCCGCTTGCCTTGTCTGCCAGTATTGCCAACCCTTGTAGCCAGCGACCGCCGCTACGACGACAATGCACAGCGCGATGACGGCATTGCCATAGCGATCCCACAGTTTCTTGAACTGCTCCTGGCGGACTTCCTCATCCACCTCGCGAAACAGGGATTCATCACTCAAAGGCTTCTCGCTCCTCGCTGCCGGAAATGGCTAGGAGGTGCGGGGGTAGATCAGTGGCTGGGCCAAATCAAGGCATTTCCGGCCCGTTGGGGGGGGCATTTCCCGGCCGTAGGCGGATCGGATCGCTTTCCATTGCTCGTGGCTCACCAGCACCAATGCGGCGCCAAGCACCACGCTAATGCCAGCCACAAAGCCGAGAAGTTCGATGGACATGGAAGCCTCGCTAGGATACCCGTCGATTAAGCGCTTAAAATCTTAACCGAGGCTGAATCGGGGCACCTGGTTTCCGTGCTACTTGACGGAAATCGCCACGAGCTCGATACTTCCGCGCTGTCCCTAGTCTGTCATCCCGGCGAAAGCCGGGATCCATTTTTCAACGCAAAGATTTTTACAATAACGATCCAGCACGCCTAACCGTGGATCCCGGCTTTCGCCGGGATGACGAAAAAGGAGTACTGGTCCGGCCCAGAGCTACTCCTTCATCTCGTAAGTATTCTCCCGCGCTGGAAAGTTCCGTGTCCGGACTTCATCGGCGTAGGAACGGATGGCGTTTTCGATGGCCTGGCCCACCTCGCCGAACTCCTTGACAAACTTCGGAATCCGGGGCGACAGGCCCAGCATATCTTCCATGACCAGGATCTGGCCATCGCAAGCGGCCGATGCGCCAATGCCGATGGTCGGAATGGGAGTGGCCTTGGTGATCTTCGCGGCCAGCGGTTCGGCGACAGCCTCTAGCACCACCGCGAAGGCCCCAGCCTCGGCGACCACGCGGGCATCTTCTTCGATCAACGCCCATTGCTCGCGGGTGCGCCCCTGGGTTTTGTAGCCGCCAAAAATATTGATCGACTGCGGTGTCAGGCCGATTTGCGCCATCACCGGAATGCCGCGTTCGCTGAGAAAATGTATGGTTTCCGCCATGCGGCGGCCACCCTCGATCTTGACAGCGCCGCATTGGGTTTTCTTGATCACCTTGGCCGCGTTGCGAAACGCTTGCGCCGGACTTTCCTCATAGGAGCCGAACGGCATGTCGACGACGACGAGCGCCCGCTTGGCGCCCCGCATCACAGCGCTGCCGTGCAGGATCATCAGATCGAGCGGCACCGGCAGGGTCGATTCAAAACCATGCATCACCATGCCAAGCGAGTCGCCCACCAACAGGAAGTCCACATACTTGTCGGCAATCGCCGCCGTATGGGCATGATAGGAGGTGAGCGAAACGATGGGCACACCGCCCTTTCGCGCCCCGATTTCCGGAGCCGTAATACGCTTCATGGGAACGTGAACCGACATGCTTTATCCTACCGTGCCAGAGTGAGAATGGGAACGCCGGTGAGAACCGGGTGTAGCTGCGTCATGGCGCCAAAGAGAGCAGCACCAATGACAAGAGAAACGAGATCATGACCGCCGCGCGTTTCCGGGGAAGGCCTCGCGCCAATGGCGATCAGCAGGATCGCGAATATGAGGAGCGCGCCAAACAGGATGAGGCTGCGCAGATCGCCATTGGCGAGCAGATGCCCGGCACTCCACAGCAACACCGCAATGCCCATGGGAAACCGTAAAACCTGGCGCAGTTTCCCCCGAAACAGGAAAACGCCGAGGCTCAGGAAAGCCAGAAAAGTAAACCCGAAATTGGCGTGGCGGCCCCAGGCGGGCGGCTCGTAGACCGGCACAAAGTCTGAAAGTCGCCAGCCCAGCACGATAAGGGCTAGCGCCAAAATCGAAAAAACTCCGAAAACCGGGCCGTACCCACTCGCCCCTGCGCGCGCGATGATCGCCGCCTTCGATTGCGGAAGATGCAGCGCTGCCAGAAGCACCACCCCGAGAATCAGCAGGATCATCCGGCCACCGGCAGATTGAGGACATAAGGGTGGAAGCCGTACAGGAAGATCAGAAAAAGAAGAAAACCCGCTATCACCGCGATAAGGTCTGAGCGTAAGCGCGGTTCGTGCACGGGGATATTGCCGCGCAGCGTCGAAAGGACGATATCAAGCAACGCCAGCACCAGAAACGTGCCGAACAGATAGACATCGGTGCGCTTGCCATTGGACAGCAGATGGCCAGCGGCCCACAACCCGATACCGATCGACATGGGATTGCGCAGCCACAGTTTGAGGTGACCCTTGCCGTGCGAAGCCGCGAGCGAGATGAAGCCAAGCAGCACCAGAAGCATCGTCACATGCCGCGCCCAATCGGCCGGCACATACACCCAGTCGGCTGCAAGCGGTCCCGAGCGCGACAGCAGGAAGCCTCGCACCATGAGGCCAAACCCTACTAAAGACACAAGGGCGTAAAAACCTTTCCACAGTTTTTCGCCGAGCCGTGCGGCGAGCGCGTTCCGCCTTTCAGGCAGCAGCATTGAAAAAACATGAACGCCGCCAAAGAGTAAGATGCCGAACAACAGATAGCTCATGGCTTCTTATGCCGGAAACCGGATCGCGAACCAAGTTCCCTCCGCCATGGGATTGACATTCTTCGGGGGATATTCGTGGCGCGGGCAGTATACGCGGCGAATCATCCGTGATACCAAATGACCCGAGGCCAAACAGGGGACATCCATGAAACCAACTCTCATTCTCGTTGGCGCCGACAAGGGCGGCGTCGGCAAGACCACCATTTCGCGCGCACTCC
>JBGTNZ010000024.1:0-8372 GCA_041742805.1 Aestuariivirga sp. | reverse complement strand
TGTCCTGGACCTTTTCCGCGGCCACGAATGCTGCGACATAGACGCGCCCGCCGCCTGATGTCTCCTGTAAAATTTGGCCTTCGTGGGACGTGAGCGAATGCAGAATGCGCTTCTCGATCACCCAATCGGCGCGTACCAGGAGCGCCTTCTGGCCTAATGGCGCATCCTCCAGCGAGTTGTGAAAATGAAACGGCGTTATGTCGATAAGACTGCGGCGCAGGCGCTCGGCTTGCGGCAGGGCGAAAGCGGATGTTTCACACGCCCCCACGATGTAGACGTCAATAGGGGTGCTGTTCGTATAGATCGGCGGGCGCATAATGATTCCGTGACCGGGAAGGTGCATGTGCTAGAGGCTGGACAATGTGCGGGTCAACTGGAATCTGGGGATCATGAGCAAGGTTCAGCCTGTGATCTGGGTGCTGGAAGGAACGCGGGCAGGCGATAACGCCCAGGCCCGGGAACTGGCAAACCGCGTGGGCGCCCATGTCGAGACCCGCAAGCTTCGCTACAACAGCAAGCTACGGCGCATACGGGAAAAAAAATTTCGCAAGGTTCCCGACGCCATTTTGTCGGGCAGTCTGGAAACCCTAGACCTGGATGCCTCCGATGCATTGGAGCCCGCTTGGCCAGATCTGATCATCGGCATCGGCCGCCGCTGCGTGCCGATCGCGCGCTGGATACGAGCGCAATCGGGTGGCCGCACGCGGCTTGTGCAGCTTGGCAATCCCAAGACGCGGCTTAGTCTTTTTGATCTCGTCATAACCACGCCCCAATACGATCAGCCCCATGCGCCCAATGTCGTCAAACTCGATCTGCCGATCACGCCGAAGACTCCCGTTCCTGAGGATGAGGACCATTGGCGAAAGGTGCTGGAAACACTTCCGGATCCAAAGATCGCCGTGCTCGTCGGTGCGCCCATGAAACGGCTGGCGCTGGGTCCAACGGAAATCGCACGCCTTGCGCGCGATGCCTCCTCCCTTGCGCAGGAATTGAACGGGTCACTGATCGCCATCGGCTCACCGCGCACCCCTGCCGGCCTGCTTGAGAGCATGGGATCCAAACTGAGTGTTCCCCATCTCATTTTTCCGTGGAAGGCGGGGGAGCCCAATCCATATCGCGCGCTGTTGCGCATAGCGCAGCGTTTCATCGTGACCGCAGACAGTGCATCAATGGTGGCCGAAGCCCTGGACACGGGGAAACCCGTCGATGTGTTCCGCTTGCCTTATCGCTTGGATTTCCGATTGCCCATGGGCCTCTGGCCCTTCAATCTACTGGTGCGGGCGGGATTCAGGCCAGCCAAGCGCAATATCCCCGCCTTCATCAACCGTCTGGTTCGGGGCGGGTATCTGGGCGTGTTGGGCGGTAAGGAAAAATGGCGCCACCCGGTCAACCGCGCCGACGATCGGGCAATCGCGAGGATACGAGCGCTAATCGAAAATGAATGAACTGCTCACACCGGCGGAGATATATCGCGCCGATGCGTTGGCGGTTAAGGCCGGCGTAGCCTCGCTAACGCTCATGGAGAATGCCGGGCGTGCTGTGGCGGAGGAAATCGTCAGGCGCTATGGAGCGAGGCCGACGTTGATTGCCTGCGGGCCCGGCAACAACGGCGGCGATGGTTTCGTGATGGCGCGTCATCTGAAGGCGTGGGGCTGGAATGTGCGTGTGACGCTGCTGGGGGAGCGTGGGGCGCTTGCAGGCGATGCGGCGGCAATGGCGGCGAAGTGGGATGGGCCGGTTGAAAAATTACAAGACATGCTCGCCCTGAGGAGCATGGATGCTTCGAGACCCGTCGCTGCGCACCGGGCACCTCAGCATGAGGATATTGGCTTGATCGTCGATGCGCTGTTTGGTGCGGGGCTTTCGCGGGATTTTTCGGCGGAACTGGCGGATGCGATTAGCGGGCCGGGGGTGCCGGTTGTCGCTATCGACGTGCCGTCGGGGCTTGACGGCAGAACAGGCTTTTCGCGGGGGGCTTCGGTCCAAGCCGATCTCACTGTGACCTTCTTCCGCAAGAAACCGGGCCATGTGCTGATGCCGGGGCGAAGCCTATGCGGTGAGACAGTGGTGGCGGGTATCGGCATCCCAGCCAGCGTACTGGATGAGATTGGATCGGCGCTTGTCGAGAATTCTCAACCCACCCTGCCGCAGCCTTCCGTTTCGGGGCACAAATATGATCGCGGTCACGCGGTTATCGTTTCCGGTGGGCCAATGAATACCGGAGCGACGCGATTGGTGGCGACGGCGGCGTTGCGGATGGGCGTTGGTCTGGTCACTCTGTCGGGCTCAAGGGGTGCACTGATGGTCCATGCGGCCCATGTGAGCGCGATCATGCTCTCCGATCTTGATCTGCCGCAGCTTTTGGCCGATCGCCGCAAGAATGCCGTCTGTATTGGACCCGCCGCAGGAGTGGGCGCGGAGACACGGGTCAAGGTTCAAGCCGTGCTGGCGAGTGGGGCTGCAACCGTGCTGGATGCGGATGCCCTCACATCTTTCGCGGAGCGAGCAGAGGAACTCTTCGACTGCATCTCGGACCGAACTGTGGTTATAACTCCCCATGAAAGTGAGTTCTCGCGCCTTTTCAATGATTTAGTGCTCGCATCGGATGCAAAGCATGAACGCGCCCGCACCGCGGCAAAGCGATCGGGCGCGGTGGTGGTTCTGAAAGGCGCGGACACCGTGATTGCCGCACCGGACGGCCGCGCCGCTATCAATACGAACGCCCCGCCATCCCTAGCCACGGCGGGGTCGGGCGATGTATTGGCAGGGATGATCACAGGTCTTATGGCGCAGGGCATGGCGGCTTTCGAAGCGGCCTGCGCCGCCGTATGGCTTCATGGCGAGGCAGCGACCCGCCATGGGCCTCAAGGATTGACGGCGGAAACGCTGCTTGAGTGGGTTGGTAAGGCCTGATGAACCGCCCATTGGTGCTCCTTCTGGGGACGGGTGCGGCTCTCGGCCTCAATTTTCCGCTCGGGAAAATCGCCATGGCGGCAGACATCAATCCGGCACTTTGGGCCGCCGTGATTTCGCTAGGCGCTGGCCTTGCCATGTGGATCGTTTCGAGTTTGGCCGAACGCCGGCAATCCAATGGCGCCTCTGTCTTGCAATATGCCATTGTATCCGGCTTCGTTTCATATGTGGCGCCGAGTTTCCTGACCTATTCGGTGATCCCCAAGATCGGCAGCGGCTTGGCGGCGATCATGTACGCCCTGTCCCCCGTGGTGACGGCACTGCTCTCGATCCTGTTCCGGGTGCGGCCTCCGAGTCTGTTGGGCGTGTTCGGCATCGCTCTCGGGCTCGCCGGTGCGGTCGTCATCATCGTCTATCGCAACGCGGACTTTTCTTCCGGCAGCCTGCCATGGCTATTGGCGGCGCTGCTCATTCCCCTCTTTCTGGGCGTTGGCAACATCTATCGAACCCTTGCCTGGCCCGACGGCGCAAGCCCCCGGCGGTTGGCTGCCATGACCAATCTCGCCGCAGTGCCACCGCTGGTGTTGGCGGCCCTTTTGATGGGCGGGCTCGACCTCGCCCCGCTGGCCGCTGTCGCCGGGCTCGTGGTACTACAAATTGCCGTCTCCACTGTGATGTTCCTTATGTTCTTCCGCCTGCAGCAGCTCGGCGGGCCAACTTATTTGAGCCAGATCGGCTATGTGGCCGCGGCGGTGGGCGTGGTCGTTGGTGTCGCATATCTTGGAGAGTCCTATCCAATGAGCGTCTGGATTGGAGCGGGTGTCATTGCCTTGGGCATCGCGCTTTCAACCTTGGCCCAGATACGGCAATCGAAGGCTTGAAGGCTTTCATTGATAACGGCCAGGCAACCAAACCAAGGCGCCAATCACATCAGTTCGGTTTGATGGCATCCAACCGCCAGCGCAATGTCTCGCCCTCACCCCTAAAATACTCGGGAAGTTGATCGCAAGTCAGCATCCTGTCCACGCGGAAGCTGCGAAATTCGTCGCGCAAAGTGCACCAAGCTGTAAGAACCGCGACTTCAACGTAATAAGTGAGGACAACGGGAAGCACGGTGCGCTCGGTCACCTGCCCTTCCAAATTATTGTAGCATATTTGCAGCTTTTGTTCGTGCCTGATGGCTTGGCGCATCTCGTCCAAACATATGTTTTTTGGAACTGCTATTCCCCAATCGGAGACACGCAAACTGTTCGACCGCACTTTCGAGGTTTCAATCTTGGTGAGCACCCGCCGCGCCGCCGCTTGCAAGCTCTCGTCTCCCGTTCGCGCCAGGAGACCCAGGCCCACCACGATTGATTCCAGCTCTTCTTCGCTGAAGTTGAGCGGTGGCAAATCATAGCCTTTTTGCATGACATAACCGAGGCCAACAGCGCCTTCGATTGGAATGCGCATGGATTGGAGCATTGCGATATAGCGATAGACGGTGCGTGGCGTGACCTCTAATTGCGCGGCAATCGAGGCGGCGGATAATGGGGATTTGGCGGCACGAAGGATGTTGATGATCTCAAACAACCTGTCGGTTCGCAGCATCGACAGCCTCCTCTCTTACGAACGTCGTTTTTATCAAGACACTACTGACAGCTAGCTGTCAGTAGGCGCGCTTTATGCCGAGTTGAACAGCCGACTCTATTGGACGTGTAAATTGTGAGCAATGTAGTTGAAAGCCGATCTCCCCGCGCAATTGGCATAATCCTCGTTGTAATTTCAGCCCTGATATTCAGCTCCGCAGGTCTGTTCACCAAGGGCGTGCAGGCTGGCACATGGGATATCATTTTTTGGCGGGGTTTGTTCGCGGCGATATTCACAACGGCTTATATCGTGTGGCGAGGATCGTTTAGGGCTGACTTCATCGGCATGGGCCGCAGCGGCTGGGCGGTCGCCCTGGTGGGAGCATCGGGGACGGCGGCCTTCATTCCAGCCTTCAAATTGACGACCATTGCGAATGTCTCGCTGATCTACGCTGCGACCCCGCTTCTGGCGGCGCTCCTGGCATGGGCTTGGGTTGGCGAACGGTTGACCCGGCGGATCCTCATTGGATGCGCGGTGGCTTTTACGGGCGTCGCAATTATCGTGAGCGGGTCCATAGGCGGCGTCAACTTGCGCGGCGACCTTCTGGCGGCATGGATGACCATCGCCTTGGCGATACTACTGGTCATTTACCGCCGCTATCCGGAGACGCCGGCGGCGGGCCCGGCTGTGTTGTCCTCGCTGGTCCTCTTGCCATTCGCTTACGCGCTCGGAGTTCCATTCATCAACCCGCCGTTGGAAATTGCGATAATGGCTCTGTTCGGTCTTAGCTTTGCTCTCGCATCCGTCACCCTGGGCGAGGGCGCAAAACGTCTTCCGGCGGGCGAGACTGCCATGCTCAGCATATTGGAAGTGCCTCTTGCACCGCTGTTTGCCTGGTTCGTCTTCGCTGAATTGCCAGCGCTCGCTACGGTCGCCGGCGGGTTGCTGGTTTTGGCTGGCGTCGTGGGTACTCAAATCCGGGTCTCGCCTGAAAGGAAATGCCGTGGCAACCGCAGCGAAATTGACCGCGACGCTTAAGGCCTTTATCGAGGCTCAACACCTTTTCTTTGTCGCGACAGCAGCACCCGATGGCAGAGTTAATGTCTCGCCCAAGGGGCTCGACTCCTTGCGCGTTTTGAATGAGACGAAAATCGTCTGGCTCAACCTGACCGGCAGCGGCAACGAAACAGCCTCCCATCTGCGCGAGCACCCGCGCATGACGCTTCTGTTTTGCGCCTTCGAGGGCGATGCCCGCATCCTGCGGGTTTATGGTTCCGCCAAAACCACTTCTCCCCATGAACGGGTTTGGGCCGGCCTTCTGAAGCACTTCCCTGTGATGGCAGGATCCCGGCAAGTGTTCGAGCTCGATATTGAGCTTGTGCAAACATCCTGCGGCACAGGTGTCCCTCTCATGCCTTTCGCGGCTCAACGGGGCCCAAGCGAATTGCTGCCCTTTTATGAGGAAATGGATTCAGATGGCCTGCGAGCCTATTGGAACCGGAAGAACTCCGTCAGCCTCGATGGGAAGCCAACGGGGATTTGAAGCGAAATTAAAACTGATCGGCCACGTTCCATTTCATTGCTGGCATCTTGCCCTTTGGTCGCGGACCAAGAGGAATGACATCGCCGCCACGGCTGCGAGCACAGCAATAGCTCCAAACCATTGCTGCGGCTCGAACGCCTCATCGAGAAAAATGAAGGCGAGACTGATAACAAAGACTGGAAAGAGATTGAGAAAGAGTCCTGCAAAGCCGGCTTTCGTTCTTTGCAGTCCAAGGAGATAGAGCCAGTATCCGAAGCCATATTGCAGCACGCCGGCCGCAGCCGCGGCCAACCATTCGACCGGCTGAGGAGGTGCCGGCGGCGGGTCCACGGGCGCAGGGCCGAGAATGAGCAATATGAAAGCTATCGCCAATGCCGTCGTCTGTATGAGGGCAAGCGCCGCGACAGGTTCCTCTGCCGTCGCCAGCTTCCGCATCCAGACCACATAGAGCGCGGCCAAACCTGTGCTGATGAGGGCCAGGAAATTGCCGCCCATCTTCAAGTCTAGAGATAACTGACCGGTTACCGTAATTGCCGTCACGCCTGCCACCGCCAGTACGCTCAGGGCGATCAACGTCCCGGTTGGCCGCTCCCCCAGCATCGGCCATGCCAGCGCCAGGATAAGCACCGGCTGGGTTGCGAAGATGAGAGAAGCCTGACTCGCGGTCGTAAAGCGAAGCGCAAGAATTGTGCAAATCGAAGCAAG
This sequence comes from Aestuariivirga sp., assembly GCA_041742805.1. GTDB lineage: Bacteria > Pseudomonadota > Alphaproteobacteria > Rhizobiales > Aestuariivirgaceae > Aestuariivirga. Next base: position 1,642 of record JBGTNZ010000024.1, on the reverse strand, counting down.
GCCTATGATCACGCCCAGCAGAATCAGCGACGCAATCGCGTTCCTCGACACCCTCCTGGCGCCTTGCAAGACCACAATCGTCCAAAGCAGGCAGACGCTCGCGCCAAGCTGCACCGTCAAAAATGCTATAGGATGCATGCCGCCAACGAGCGCCTTCGCCAACACCGTACCGATCGCAAGGCACAGGGGTGACGCAACAAGCATCGCCACAGTGTAAAATGTTGTCATCGCTTCCCCAGCATCAAGCGGGATCAGCAGTGATTAAGGCTAACATCCTTGCCAGTCATGCTAAGATTTGTGTAACGTTGACCGACTTTTTGTTGGGCAACAATATGAACCGGCTACCGAATCTGAACGCGTTGCGAGCCTTTGAAATAGCAGCACGTTACGAAAGCTTTACGCAGGCTGCCCAGGAGATGGGCATCACGCAGGCGGCTGTCAGCCGCCATATCCGAAATCTGGAGCATGAATTGGGCTACGCACTATTCGAGCGCGGACATCGCTCAGTAAGCCTTACTCCCGATGGCCGCGTCTACGCGGAGCGGGTTTCGGACGGCTTCGCCACGATAAGGGGCCACGCCGGCGGAAATACATCCCAAATACCACACCGGGTTGTCATTGATATCGACTCGGATCTCCTGCTTGCTTGGCTGCTGCCACGCCTGACGGAGGCCAAGCTTTCCGCATTGGGCGTAGAACTGGAATTACGCTCACGTCTTGAATGGCCTCGTCAATTGGCAAACGATACGAACTTGGCGCTCGTCTGGGGAGCCTACGAGGCGGCGGGTTTTAGGTGCCAATCGTTCCTGAAGCAGAGAGCCTTCGCAGTCTGCGCCTCTCGGCTTGCTGAAGACAGCCCCCGTCTGTCAGATCTTTTCCTGAAGAACCACAGGTTGATTCACGACCGGACTGACGCATGGTGGCGAAACATACTCGCCGAAGCCGGACATTCCATATCCGATTTCAACGCCCACCTGTATCTGCACGGGACGCATCTTGTTCTTGATGCAGCAGTCCGTGGACTGGGTGTTGCGGTTGGGGATGACGTCATATTTGCCGAAGCACTCCGGTCCGGAAGACTCGTGCGGCCAGCGGGCCCGGTCATGCCGGCTCGCCGGCAGTTCTTTTTGCTGGATCCTTCTGGCCGCCGAGTTTCTGTCGAGTTGCGAAGGGTGAGAGATTGGCTGTCTTCCGAAGCTGCTGAACACGCAGAATGGCAGCGCGACCAATGAACGCGCCGCCCGTCCACTGGAGACGCTGCCCTACCATTTCCTCACTGGCATCCCCATAAACCGTCTGCTATAGACCGCGCCGATCAAAGGCCCGGAAGCGAGCGCGGGCGTGGTGAAATTGGCAGACACGCAGGATTTAGGTTCCTGTGGGGAAACCCGTGGGGGTTCAAGTCCCTCCGCCCGCACCAGGCTTCGCCCTTTCGGGCTACGCCTGGCGCTGCCAGGCAAAGCAAACGACAGAAGCGAGATAACATGCAGGTTACTGAAACTCTGAGCTCCGGCCTGAAGCGCGAATTCCAGGTCGTGGTCAATGCGGCCGAGCTCGACAAGCAGCTTAACGCGAAGCTCGTGGAGATGTCGGCGCGCGCCAACCTCAAGGGCTTTCGGCCCGGCAAGGTGCCGGTGCCGCA
>JBGTNZ010000023.1:0-4683 GCA_041742805.1 Aestuariivirga sp. | reverse complement strand
GCGCGGGTCTCGGCACTCCGCGCAAAACCGGCGATGTGTCCGGCAAGTTTTTCCCGCCGCATGATGTGGGCGAGTGAGGAGCCGATGAGGCCGATACCGATCAGGGCGACGCGCTCGAACATCACGCTCATGCTAAAAAATCTCTCAGCGCTGCGACGACCGTGCGATTGGCGTCCTTGGTGCCCACGGTCATACGCAAGGCGCCCGGCAGTCCGTAGGCTTCCATGCGCCGCAGGACAATGCCGCGGGAGGTAAGAAAGTTGCCCGCGGCAGCGGCATTCTTCGCTGGTGCTTCGGGGAAATGGACGAGCAGGAAATTCCCGATGCTTGGCGTCACCTTAAGCCCGAGACCGCTTAGTTCCCGCGCCAGCCATGGCAACCACAGATCGTTGTGGGCGATGGCCCTTTCGACGAAATCATGGTCGCGGAGTGCTGCAACTCCGGCTGCAATCGCCGGGCCGCTCACATTGAAGGGCCCGCGCACGCGGTTCAGGGCCTCGGCCACATGGGCCGGGCAATAGACCCAGCCCAAGCGCAGGCTGGCGAGGCCGTAAATCTTCGAGAAGGTGCGGGTCATCACCACATTGTCGAAAGTCGAGACAAGTTCGATCCCCGCCTCATAGTCGTTGCGGCGCACATATTCGGCGTAGGCCGCATCGACGACCAGCAAGACGTGGCGCGGCAAACCGGCGTGGAGGCGTTTAACCTCGCTGAACGGGAGATAGGTGCCGGTCGGATTATTGGGGTTGGCGAGAAAGACCAGCTTCGTGCGTTCGCTGACGCAGGCCAGCACGGCGTCGACGTCGACGGTTTCGTTGTGCTCGGCAGCTATGACGGCGGTCGCGCCATTTGCCTTGATGGCGATCGGGTAAACGAGAAAGCCATATTGGCTGTAGATTGCCTCGTCGCCCGGACCCAAATAGGCGTGGGCGAGAAGTTGCAGCAATTCATCGGAGCCAGCACCACAAACGATATTCCCCGCCTTGAGCCCGTATCGCGCGGCAATGCCTTCCCGCAGGGCCGTGGCGGAGCCATCGGGGTAAAGCTCAAGGACCGCTGATTCCGCCTTGTACGCTGCAAGCGCCAACGGACTAGCGCCGAGCGGGGATTCGTTCGAGGAGAGCTTGAAGACTTTAGCGCCATTGGCGCTGTTCCGGCCCGGCACATAGGGCGCGATATCCAGAATACCGGGCTTTGGTTCTGGCCGGATCATGGACTTGTCCGGATCGGACTTGGAAAGCGTCCGGCCACCTTGACGCCGAGTGCTGCATTGGAGCGCATGAGGCCAACGAGCGGGGCTTCATGCTCCGTGAGGAAGCCCGGCAAACTGGAGATGCGGCGTGATCCCGATTTCATCTGCCACAGGGGCTGGGGCAGGAAATCGCGGGGCAACTTGCCATCGCTGACGATGACGGTTTCATCATCGCCCGTGGCGAGCGGCTGGGCGTGGCCGAAAATCAAAAGCTCGGGCAAGGGGGCCGCCCGCAACACGGGGAGGACGGCGATGATGCGCGCTTCCCCGGCACCTCCCTCCGCAAATGCATCGGCCCAGGCCGAAGCGGTTTCCACCGCACAAATGTCACCTGAATTCATGTTCACCTGAAGCAGCGCCTGGGTTTCGTCGCGGTATTCCTCCACAGGCAGCGGGCCAAAATGATCGCGGAGCCTCAACCTGACCCCCATCTGGCCGGCAAGCCTCTTCGGGACGTGGAGGGTTACGGCAGCCTGAAACAAAGTGGAGGAGGTGAGAATGACCCGCCAAAGACGCACCAGAAGTTCGGGAGGAACATGACCTTTACCGCGCTCCAGCAATCTTCGCATGATGATGGCCTCGCGGGCCGGGCGGATCGGCGAGGAGGCCATCGTGCCATTGCCGATCTTCTGGCCGCGCACCTTTTCGGATGCGTGAAGACGGCGCGCCATGAGATCGACGATCGCATCATCGATCCCATCGATTTCCCGGCGGATGTCATCCAGCGATATATCCTGCGCGGCCGGCGTCGTCATGGCCCTGTTCCGTTACTGCTCACAAGCCGTCCCAGCCCCTTCGAATTGTGCGAGGCGGGCTCTTCATAGGTGGACGAAGGAGAAAAGCAAAGCGCTCCAGTCCGGTTAGTGTCTGTCCCGCCCCGCGGGCAACGGGGTTAGCGCTGGTCCAAGGCGAGGCGCCAGACGGCGCGCCCGCTTGCCTGTGGAAACCGCATAGACTTGCTTCACAGCCTCGACGATGACGACACCCGAAACGCCCGGCATGAGACGGTTGCCGGCGCTTTCCAGAAATCCCGCCGAAGACAGAAACATGGAGCGCCCGGAAGGCGGGAGGAAAAGAGCGGGCGACCAGGAAAGGACGGCGAACCGGCTTTCGCGGAGCAGCCTCGATAGCTGCGGCCGTGAAAACGGTTGGCCATAACCGAAGGGCGAGCTGTCGAAACTCGCCCAGAGGCCCCGCCGGTTCGGCACGGCCAAAAACAACCGGCCTTGGGGCGCCAGCACACGCCAGACCTCTTTCAGCATTTCATCGGGAGCATCCGTGAGCTCCAGCCCATGGATCACCAGTGCGAGATCGATGGTGCTTTCAAGAAGCGGCAGATCGAATTCATCGACCAGCGCTGAACTCACCGGCCCTTCCGCTGGCCAGTGCATGACGCCTTGCCTTGCCAGCATGAACGCCAGGTTGCGCCCAGCTTCAGCGGTGCAATCCTCGAGGTAAGGCGTCGCATAGCCAAGTCCCATAACGGTGGCGCCGGTGAGCGAACCCAGCCTCGGCTTCAGCCTGTTGGCGATGAGGCGCCTTGTGGTATCACCCAACCGGCTCGTATAGAATTCGCGAAGATCGACGATATCCATCGGCCAATGATACCGGCAAGCCCAGGGGTTAGCAAAGCGCCATGTCTCATCTTGAAATGCACCAATTCATTTGCCGGACCGACAATTACGGCGTTCTCATCCACGATCACCCGAGCGGCGCCACAGCAGCGATCGATGCGCCCGAGGCCGCAGCGATCGAGCGCGAGCTCAAGGCGCGGGGCTGGCAGCTCACCCATATCTTTACGACCCATCACCATGCGGATCATGTGGAGGGAAATCTGGCGCTTCGGGAACAGTTCGGCTGCGTCATCATCGGCCCCAAGCTCGAAGCTGAGAAAATTCCCGGCATCCGCAAGATGGTCGCGGGCGGGGATACATTCACCTGGGCCGGGCGGGAGGTCAAAATCTATGATTGTCCCGGCCACACCGCGGGCCACATTGCCTATCACATCCCCTCCGAGTTTTCGCTGTTCGCCGCGGATACGATCTTTTCCCTTGGCTGCGGGCGCGTCAATGAGGGCACGCTTGAGGAGATGTATCATTCGGTCAACCAGTTCCGCACGCTGTCGCCTTCGACGTTTATTTATTGCGGCCATGAATATACCGAGGCCAACGCCAAATTCGCCATGTCGGTGGAGCCCGGCAACCGGGCGCTGCAACAGCGGGCGGGCGCGGTGACCAAGCTTCGCCAGGAGGGCAAAATGACCTGCCCCACGACGCTGGGCGAGGAACTCAAGACCAATCCTTTCCTCAGGGCCGACAGCGCGGAAATCCGCCGCAACCTCAAGATGGAAAGTGCCACGGATGCCGAAGTCTTTGCCGAACTTCGCCGCCGCAAGGATAAATTCCAGTGAAGCTGCATGACTTCAAGGCGCTGACTTTCGATTGTTATGGCACGCTGATCGATTGGGAAAGCGGCATGATCGCGGCCTTGCAGCCGCTGACTTCGCGCGTTCAGAAAAAACTTTCACGCGACGATATCCTGGAAGCGCATGGACGCCATGAATCGGCGCAACAAATTAATACACCGGCCATGAAATATAGCGATGTGCTCGCCGTGGTTTATAAACGCCTTGCCGAGGAGTGGCGCCTTTCTGCCTCTTGGGAAGAGTGCCAGACCTACGGCAATTCGGTGAAGGACTGGCCGGCGTTTCCCGACTCCGTGGAAGCGCTGGCCTATCTCAAGAAGCACTACAAGCTGGTGATCCTGTCGAATATCGACAACGTAAGCTTCGCCCACAGCAATAAGCGGCTGCAGGTGACCTTCGATGCTATTTATACGGCGCAGGACGTGGGCTCCTACAAGCCAAGCGAGCGGAATTTCGAATACATGATCGACAAGCTGAAAAGCCTCGGCACCGCCAAAACGGAAATTCTGCACACGGCGGAAAGCCTGTTCCACGACCACGGCCCGGCCAACAGGCACGGGCTTGCCTCATGCTGGATCTATCGCCGCCACGGTCAGAAAGGTTTTGGCGCGACGCGCGATCCGGGCGTCATGCCGAAGCATGACTTCCGCTTCAATAGCATGGCCGATCTGGCGGCGGCCCATGCAAGCGAGTCCAGCGGCTAAGCGCCAGCACTCTGCCGCGCCGTTCGCGCCATCCATTGTCCGCCGAGAATGCTGAGGAGCACGGCACCCAGAATAATGCCGCCGCCCAGAAACGACGCGGCTTCCGGGCGCTCGCCGACGATGAGCCATGGCCACAGGGGATTCAACACCACATCGAGCATGGCGATCAGCGACAGCGCAATTCCCGGAACTGAGCGAGCGCCTCTGGCATAAAAGATCAGCGGAATGGCAAGCTGCAAAGGACCCATGGCGGCAAGCAGCAGCAGGGACCTCGCATCGATTTCAAACCCGCCGCCCGCGTG
>JBGTNZ010000022.1:0-9776 GCA_041742805.1 Aestuariivirga sp. | reverse complement strand
TACCTCGGCGCTTCGGCCTCTAACCCTTGGCCTCGATCTACAGGGCGGCTCCAATGTGCTGCTCGAGGTCGACCGCAACGACCTGAAGAACAGGCTTACTCAGCAGATCACCGGTGATATTCGCGGCGCCATGCGCGCGGCCAAGATCGGCTACAATGGCATTAACCGCAACCCCAACGGCGTCACCGTCCGCATCACCAACGCGCCCGATCTCGACCGCGCCGGGGAAGAACTGGGAAAGCTGCTGCAGCCTAACGATCCCGGCTTGTTCGGAACAGGTGTCGCCACCAATCTTTTCGATCTCTCCCAGCAGGACCAGCAATTCACCCTGAGTTTCTCGGAAGCGGGCGTCGACGCCAAGGTCGGCAGCGCCATTGCCCAGACGCTTAAGATCATCGAAAGCCGCATCAACGCGCTGGGCACCGCGGAACCGGTGATCCAGCAGCAGGGCAAGGACAGGATCGCCGTGCAATAGCCCGGCGTGCAGGACCCGGACCGCGTGAAGGAGGTGATCGGCCGCACCGCCAAGCTCACCTTCCAGATGGTCTGTGAAGATCAGCCCACGGCGGCCGGACAGAACCCGCCGGCGGAATGCCAGTCGCTACCGATGAAGGAAAGCCCGCAGCAGCCCATGTGGGTGCAAACTTCAAGCCGCGCCACCGTCGATGGCGCCGACTTGAACGACGCCAAGCCCGGCTTCGACCAGAACAACCAGCCGGTCGTCACCTTCCGTTTCAACACCAAGGGGGCCGAACGCTTTGGCCGCCTGACGCGCGAGAATGTGGGCAAGCCCTTTGCCATCGTTCTCGACGATGTGATCGTTAGCGCGCCCCGCATCAATGAACCGATCCTCGGCGGCTCCGGCCAGATCTCCGGCAATTTCACCGTGGAGGAAACCGCTGACCTGTCGATCGTGCTGCGCTCCGGCGCGTTGCCAGCCAAGCTCACCATCGTCGAGGAGCGCACGGTTGGCCCGAGCCTTGGCTCCGACTCGATCAAGGCGGGCTTCAAGGCCTCGTTGATCGGCCTCATCGGCATTATGATCTTCATCATGCTGCCCTACGGATTGTTCGGCATTTTCGCCAACGCCGCGCTCTTGGCCAACCTCGTGATGCTGATAGGCATCATGTCGGTGTTCGGCTTTACGCTGACACTGCCGGGCATCGCCGGCATCGTGTTGACACTGGGCATGGCGATTGACTCGAACGTGCTTGTCTATGAGCGCATTCGAGAAGAATGGCGGAACGGGCGCACGGCGTACAATTCGGTCGAAACCGGCTTCAAGGCAGCGCTCGCCACCGTCATGGACGCCAATATCACCACGCTGATCGCGGCTGCTGTTCTCTTCGGCATCGGCTCCGGCCCGGTGCGGGGCTTTGCCGTGACCCTCGCCATCGGCATCTTCACGACAATGTTCACGGCCTTCACGCTGACGCGGCTCGTCGTTGCCATATGGGTCATGCTTACCAGGCCCAAGGAGATTCCGCTGTGAAGTTCTGGAAACCCATCCGCTTCATCCCCGACGGAACGACGTTCCGTTTCATGCGATTCAGCCGGTTCGGATTCTTGCTGTCCGGCATTTTGTGCGCCGCTTCCATCGTTCTTTTCGCGACGATGGGCCTTAACTATGGCGTCGACTTCAAGGGCGGCACCGTCATCACCATCCGCACCCAGGGCCCGGCCAATCTCGACGACTTGCGTTCGACGTTGGGGGGTCTCGGTCTCGGCGACGTGGAGTTGCAGGAGTTCGGCGGCCCAAGCGATGTGCTGATCCGGCTCGAAGCGCAGGAGGGCGGCGAGGAAGCCGAACAAGCCGCCGTCGCCAAGGTCAAGGGCGCCTTGGGCACGGGTGTTGAATACCGCAGCGTAGAAGTGGTCGGCCCGAAAGTATCCGAGGAGCTGACGCAAGAAGCGATCCTCGCCGTGCTCGTCTCGATGGCGGCTGTCATGATATACCTGTGGTTTCGCTTTGAATGGCAATTCGCGGTGGGCGGCGTGATCTCATTGCTGCACGACGTCATATTATCGATCGGCCTGTTTGCCATCATCGGCCTTGAGTTCAATCTCAACATCATCGCCGCGATCCTGACCATCATCGGCTATTCGCTGAATGACACGGTCGTGGTGTTCGACCGCATCCGCGAGTACTTGCGCAAATACAAGGCGATGCCGCTGGCGGACCTCATCGACTTCTCGATCAATTCGGTGCTGCCGCGCACGTTGCTGACCTCGGTTTCAACGATGATAGCCCTCGTTTCTCTCTATATCTTCGGCGGCGAGGTGCTGCGCGGCTTCACCTTCGCGATGATCTGGGGCGTGGTCATCGGCACCTATTCCTCGATCTTCATCGCTTCCCCGGTGCTGATCCTGCTTGGCACCGTGCGCGAAAGCGTCAAAGCCGAGGCAAGGGCTGCGGTGGCAGCCAGGCCTTGACGGCCTTTTTCCCGGGAAGGCCCACCATCGATGCCTATGGCGATGGCGGCTTCCGGTTCGCAGGGATATCGCACCGGGGCTCGATCCTGGCCTTGCCCAGCGGCGTTTACAGTTGGAATGCCGATGGCGCGGCGCTGCGGCCAGAAGATTTCGCAAGCGTTTTCGCGGAGAAAGCGGAAGTCGATCATTTTTTGCTCGGCATGGGAAACCTGATGGCGCGCCCGCCCCGCGACATATCCGAGGCCTTTGCCGATCAGGGGATCGCGCTTGAAACCATGGCGACAGGCGTTGCTGTTAGCACCTATGGCCTTTTGCTTGCCGAGCGCCGGAAGGTGGCGGCGGCACTGATCGCCGTCGCGTGAACGCTGCGGCGGGCCATTGCCTCGAACTGGTGCGCGCCGCCGACAGGGACCGCTTTCTCGCCAGCCTTTTCGCGCCCGATAGCAAGCGCGCCGCACTCCTTGCCCTTTATGCGTTCGACGTCGAGATCGCCGGCGTGCGCAACAAGGTGAGCGAACCGGCTCTGGGGGAAATCCGTTACCAATGGTGGCGCGATACGATTGCAGCGATCTACCGGGGTGAAACATCGCCCCATCCCGTGGCGCAAGAGTTGGCCCGCGCCATCGAAACGGGTGATTTACCGCAAAAACCGTTGCAGGACCTGGTCAAGGCGCGCGAGTTCGACCTCTACGACGATCCCATGCCGGACGTGGCGACACTGGAGGGCTATCTCGGCGAGACCTCCTCGGCGTTAATCCAGATGGCGAGCCTCATATTAGTTGGACCCGAAGCAAACGCCAGCGCCGAGGCGGCGGGCCTTGCCGGTGTCGCCTATGGCATCGCGCGCTTTATCCACGTGCAAAAATTCATGCCGCTGGGCTTCGATGCGAAAGCCCATGCCCGCATGCGCCTTGCCGAGTCCCGCGCGCTCCACCATACGCTCCCGCGCGGGGCGTTGCCGGCCTTTCTGCCGGCCAGCCTCACGGAGCTTTATCTTGATAATGCGGGAGCGGAGATTTCGGGATTCCGGCGTCAGTTACGGCTCTGGTGGTCGGCCCGGCGCGAAAGGTTTTAGGGGGAAAGTAAATGGGATTCGCGGCAAGAATAGACCAATTCATCCCCGATCTTTCGGTGGTTCTCAAACGATTCCCAATCTCCGCCGCCATGGCGGTCGCCCTTTGCGTTTATTGGAACATGAACGTGCCGGATACCATGAGGGGCACGGAGGGCGTCTGGGATCTGATAGGCGCTTTGGCCGCTGCCTTCTTTGCTTCAGGAGCAGCCCATCTCTTTGCTGAAGGCCGGAAGCTGTCCAGGATGGCGGGAGTCCTCGCTGCCGCTGCAACGGCTGCCGTCTTCGCCGTGCTCACTTATTTCACCGATGTGTTCGACACTTCGCTGTTGTTCCTGTTTGCGGGACTAATACCCCTTCTGATGATATCCCCTTTTTTGCGGAACGGCGTGCGGCAGGGGGCGATATGGCTGTTCAACTTTGCGCCTGGGCCTCGCCATGCTTTTGGCGTTTGTCGTAGCGATCGTGTTCGCCGCCGGGCTCTCGTTGATCGTGGAAGCACTGGACTTTCTGTTCGATGTGCGCCCGTACAAGGATCTGCACGAGCATATCTGGGGCACGGCGGCGACATTGATTGCGCCGCTCTACGGCTTGTCGCTGATGCCTCGTGATCTTGATGAGGAGATTGTCATCGCACACGGGAAAAACTCGCTGCTGGAACGCGGCGTTTCCGTCCTGCTCAACTATGTGTTGGTGCCCGTGGTCGTTGTCTATGCGCTCATCCTGCACGCCTATGCCGTGAAAATTCTCTTACAAGGCGAACTGCCGCGGGGCCAGGTCGCCATGATGGTCTCGATCTTTGCCTTGGGCGGCACGGCAGCCTGGCTCGTCGCCTGGCCGTGGCACGAACAGGGCACGCGCCTGTTGCGGCTGTTCATGCGCGGCTGGTTCTTTCTCGCCATCGTTCCCACCGTGCTGCTTGTGATCGCCATCTGGCGCCGCCTCAGCGACTATGGCGTGACGCCCGATCGCTACGGTATCGTCCTCGTCGCGATCTGGATCGCTTTCATCACCATCTATCTCGCGTTCCGTCGCAACCGCGCCGACATTCGCGCCATTCTGGGTGGCCTCGCCATCCTGTTGCTGGTGGGTTCAGTCGGACCGTTCGGCGCTTATGGGCTGACGATTTCAAGTCAGGTGACGCGCCTGCAAGCCCTGCTGGAAAGCAACGGCGTCTTGAAGGATGGCAAGGTTGTGTTGCCGTTGCGCGGTCTTCTGAGTGAACATGCAAGGGCTGCCAATTCGATGATATATGCTCTTGCTGATGTGGATGGCATCGACCGTCTCAAGCCCTGGTTCAACCACATAAATCAAGTCCCGTTCGTACCACGCGATAGTCGTTCTAGGGCCAACGCCGTTGCCCAGGCATTAGGTGTGGGTCATGGCAGGCCGCCAGAAACTTTGAGTTTCTATGCGCGGGGAGTGTTCGATCGGAAACTTGCTGGTCCGGCAAGGCTGGTGGGTCCGCTTCACGGGTCGCCGTCGCCGGAGGTGCTTCCATCTCCCAGTGCAACTATAAAGGGAGGACAACTGATCATAAAAATCGATGATCGCAGCTGGCAAGTACCGGTTGAAGACATCATGAACGAGGCCCGGGCTATTAACAATTCCAGCAATAAGCAGCAGCCGCACCTGGTGTTTGAAGTCGAATCGGAACTCACCCTCGTGTTCGAACGCTTACAAGGGGAGCTCTATGCCAAGCTTGGAGAGAAACCGAAACTCCAGCAGGCAACTTTCTGGGTTATTTTGAAATAACAGAGCACTTCTGTCATTTGCTGGGCATGCCCGGCAACATCGTGCTTATGCCACGTCACGTTGTGGAACGGGTCCTCGGAACAAGTCCGGGGATGACATTGTTTGTACCAGCCACGCCTCGAAATCCGCCATGGCGCGCGAGGTGTAGGCGCGCTTGCGGGCGATGGCGCGTTCCGTGTGGGGGAGTCGCTTGCCGGTGAGTTCGACCGGCGGGAATAGGCCAAAGTTCACGTTCATCGGTTGGAAGGAAGTGCCGCGGATATCGGTGGTCTCGATGTGGCCGCCAGTGATGTGGTTGATCAGGGTGCCATGGGCGGTCGTGGGAGGCGGGACGACAAAACTTTCGCCTTTTCGTTCGGCAGCGGCCATGCGCCCCGCCATCAACCCGATGGCCGCACTTTCCACATAGCCCTCGACGCCGGTAATCTGCCCGGCAAAGCGCAGGCGCGGATCGGCCTTGAGGCGCAACCGCGCATCCAGCACCTTCGGGCTATTGAGGAAGGTGTTGCGATGGAGCCCGCCGAGCCGCGCGAACTCTGCGTTTTCAAGCCCCGGAATGGTGCGGAACACCCGCACTTGATCAGCGTATTTGAGCTTCGTCTGGAAGCCAACGATATTGTAAAGCGTGCCCAGCTTGTTGTCCTGGCGAAGTTGCACGACGGCGTGGGGTTTGACGTGGGGCTGGTGGGCATTGGTAAGGCCGCGCGGCTTCATGGGGCCATGGCGCAACGTCTCGGCCCCGCGCTCCGCCATCACCTCGATGGGCAGGCAACCGTCGAAATAGGGCGTGGACTTTTCCCATTCCTTGAAATCGGTCTTCTCGCCATCGATCAGCGCACGGACGAAGGCCTCGTACTGTTCGCGCGTCATCGGGCAGTTGATATAATCTTTTCCGGTGCCGCCCGGGCCCATCTTATCGTAACGCGACTGGAACCACGCAACGTCCATGTTGATCGACTCACGGTGGATGATGGGAGCGATGGCATCGAAGAAGGCAAGATCGGCTTCGCCGGTCAACGCGCGGATAGCTCCAGCCAGAGCAGGCGAGGTGAGCGGCCCTGTGGCGATGATGACTTTGTCCCACGCCGCGGGCGGCAACCCGGCAATCTCGCCCCGCGCGATGGTGATCAGGGGATGATGCGTCAGCGCCGCAGTGACCTCCTCCGAAAAACCGTCGCGGTCTACCGCCAGCGCGCCTCCGGCGGGCACCGTGTGGCGGTCCGCCGTCGCCATGATGATCGACCCGGCGCGCCGCATTTCCCCGTGCAGGAGCCCCACCGCATTCTGCTCCGCATCATCCGAACGGAATGAATTGGAGCAAACAAGCTCGGCGAAACCACCTGTCTTGTGCGCCTCCGTACCGACGAGCGGGCGCATTTCGTGAAGCACGACCGATACACCCGCTTGCGCCGCCTGCCATGCGGCCTCTGAGCCGGCCATGCCAGCGCCGATGATGTGAAGAGGTTTCACGGGGCGCTAATAGCACGGGACGGATGGGCTTTTCAAACTACCGCAAGTGACATATGGTTCATTTCATGAACGTCGATGGGTCCTGTTATTGCGGCAATCTTACTTACGAGGCAGAAATTGACCCGGAACGTGTAGAGTTGTGTCACTGCACCGACTGCCAGCACATTTCGAGTGCGGCATTCCGCATCGTTGTTCCGGCTCTTGAGGGAAGCTTCCGGCTATTGACTGGTACGCCCAGCATTTATGTGAAAACCGCCGAAAGCGGTAACAGGCGCGATCAGGCCTTTTGTCCCACCTGTGGCACCTCGATTTACTCCGCACCTGCTGGAGGCCAGCCTGGATTTTTTGGGCTTCGCGTGGGCGCACTTCGCCAGCACAATGAGCTTATCCCCCGGGAGCAATATTGGTGGCGTTCGGCCAAAAGTTGGGTCGATAACATCGCGCGCCTTCCCAGGTGGGAAACCGAGTAGATTTCTTGTCATTCGAAGCTGATATTTCCGCTGAACTCGAAACCATCCGCGCCCAGTCCCTGTGGAAGACGGAGCGGCCGATCTTCGCGGAGCAGGGATCGCATATCCGAGTGAAGGGCAACCGCGAGGTCTTGAACTTCTGCGCCAACAATTATCTTGGCCTCGCCGATCACCCCGCGCTCATCGCCGCCGCCAAGGAAGCACTCGACACGCACGGACTCGGCATGGCCTCGGTGCGCTTTATCTGCGGCACGACGGATTTGCATGAGGCGCTAGAGCGGCGCATCGCCGACTATGTGCAGATGGAGGACTCGATCCTGTTCGCCGCCTGCTTCGATGCCAATGGCGGCGTGTTCGAACCGCTGTTCGGCGAGCAGGACGCCATTATCTCCGATGCCCTCAACCATGCCTCGATCATCGATGGCATCAGACTTTCCAAGGCCAAGCGCTACCGCTTTGCCAATGGCGACATGGACGATCTCGAAAAGCAGTTGAAGGAAGCGCGGGGGCAGGGTGCGCGACGGGTTGTCATCGTCACCGATGGCGTGTTCTCCATGGATGGCTATTTCGCCAAGCTTGGAGATATCAGACGGTTGGCGGATGCTCACGACGCGCTCATCCTGGTGGATGATTGCCATGCCACGGGCTTTACCGGCCCGCAAGGCCGGGGCACCCCGGCGCGGGCGGGTGTCAAGGTCGACATTATTACCGGTACCCTTGGCAAGGCACTGGGCGGCTCGGCGGGTGGGTTCATCGCCGCGGCCAAGCCCATCGTCGATCTCATGCGCCAGAGGGCGAGGCCCTATCTCTTTTCCAACGCTCTGCCGCCGCCCATCGTGGCAGCCAGCCTCAAGGCGATCGACCTCGCGGAGCAGGGCGACGATCTCCGGGCGCGATTGTTTGACAATGCCAAACGTTTTCGCGCCGGCATGACGGCTGCGGGCTTCAAACTGCTCCCCGGCGAGCATCCAATCATCCCGGTCATGCTGGGAGAGGCGAAACTGGCCCAGGAGATGGCGGCGAAACTCTATGACAGGGGCGTTTACGTAACCGGCTTCTTCTTTCCCGTGGTGCCCAAGGGCCAGGCCCGCATCCGCACCCAAATGTCGGCGGCCCACTCCGGAGCCGACGTCGATGCGGCGATTGCCGCCTTCACGGAAGTAGGACAAGAATTGCGGATCGTGTAAACTCCCTTCCGAGGGGGACAACATGAGGTTTCAGCTTCCACCGTTCGCGCCGCGTTACACGCTGCTCTATGGCGTGATGGCAGCGACGGTGGTGTTGTCGCTTCTCCTTGTTTTCAACATCCATCTTTGGCCCTTTTTGTTCCTGCCGCTGCTGCTCGTCGCCTTCCTTTCAGCCCAGGGCCTGCATGATGTCACTCAGACGAAGCGATCGATCCTCCGCAACTATCCGATCATGGCGCACTTGCGTTTTTTCTTCGAGAAGATACGCCCGGAGATGCGCCAGTATTTCTTCGAGGGCGACAATGATGGCGCACCTTTTCCGCGAGACAAGCGGGCCATCGTCTATCAGCGCGCCAAGAAGGCCCTCGACAAGCGGCCTTTCGGCACCACGCGCAATGTCTATCTCTCCCACTACGAATGGCTGCACCATTCCATGGCGCCGAGGCCTCCGGCCAAGGAGCTGTTCCGGCTGACTGTAGGCGGCCCGCAATGCAGCCAGCCCTACTCGGCCTCGATCCTGAACATTTCCGCCATGAGTTACGGCTCGCTCTCCGCCAATGCCATCCGCGCGCTCAACAAGGGCGCCAAAATCGGCGGCTTTGCCCATGATACAGGCGAGGGAGGCCTCAGCCCCTATCACCGCGAATTCGGCGGCGATGTGATTTGGGAGATTGCGTCGGGCTATTTCGGCAGCCGCAATCTCGACGGCACCTTCGCGCCGGAGAATTTCGCAAGGACCGCCACCGACCCGCAGATCAAGATGATTGAAGTTAAAATGTCCCAAGGCGCCAAGCCGGGCCATGGCGGCGTGCTTCCGGCGGCCAAGGTTACGGCGGAAATAGCAGCTATCCGCGGCGTTACGATGGGCGAGGATTGCATCTCGCCTTCGGCCCACTCGGCCTTTACCACACCGCTCGGGCTCATGCATTTCATCGCGCAATTGCGCGAACTTTCCGGCGGGAAGCCCACGGGCTTCAAGCTCTGCGTCGGACACCCGTGGGAGTTCATCGCCATCCTCAAGGCCATCATCGAAACGGAGATCAAGCCCGACTTCATCGTTGTGGACGGCAATGAAGGCGGCACCGGCGCGGCGCCGCATGAATTCATGGATCACCTCGGCACCCCGCTCCGCGACGGGCTTGCCTTTGTACATTCAGCGCTGATCGGGGCCAATCTGCGCGATGATATCAAGATCGGCGTTTCGGGAAAAATCACCTCAGGCTTCGACATGGCGCGTGTACTGGCGCTGGGAGCCGACTGGTGCAACGCGGCGCGGGGCTTCATGTTCGCGGTCGGCTGCATACAGGCCCAGCAATGCCACACCGGCGAATGCCCGACCGGGGTTACGACGCAGGATCCCTGGCGGCAGCGGGCCATCGTCGTGCCCGA